>JBKDZV010000026.1:0-11555 GCA_047971455.1 Mycoplasmatales bacterium
CCAATTGATATTTCTTCAAAGTTATATTTATCTAGCACTCGTTGATCTACTCCTTCATATCTTCCAACCAAAATAGTAATTTCTTCTTGCCTATTTCGTAAATCATATAATAAATCTTGCTTAATAACTTGTCCTTTAGGCGACGTAAATAACATCCGACTATGTTGTAAGTTATTTTGAATAATAGCTTCATCAATTGGCTGGACTGTCAATAACATTCCTTCACCACCACCATATGGGTAATCATCAACTTTTTTGTGTTTGTTAGTACTATATTGGCGAATATCAATTAAATTTATTTTTATTTTTTCTTTAGCAATTGCTTTTTTTAAAACTGTTTGTTCAAACATAGGATAATATAACTCAGGAAATATTGTTAAGACATTTATTTTAATCATCTAATAGCCCTTCTATCGGATTTAAATAAATTATTTGTTGTTCATTATCTACTCGTTCAATTAATTCTTTAATAAATGGATATAAGATTTTTTTGTTATTTGCTTTTTTTATTTTTAAATATGTCCGATTAGCTTGATCAAAAACATCAATAACTATTCCAATTTGCTCTTCTTGATAATAGACTTTATTATTTAATAAATCTTCATGAAAAAATTCATCAGCTTGTAAAACAACATCTGCTAATTTTTCACCATATAACTCTTTACTTAAATATTGTTGGGCTTCATCAACATAATTTAACTCTTTAAATTTAACGATATCAAAGTTTTTATGAACATACCAGTTTGTTACAGTTAAAGGAACGTATTGGTCTTGTTCTTTAATAAATAATTGATTTCCTTTTTTAAAACGCTCTTCTTTAAAATCAGAAGAAGATAAAATTTTAACTTCTCCTTTTAAACCTTTAACATTCGCTATTTTACCAATCTTCTTCATCAAATTCCTCTTCATACTTTTTATATTCTTGTTCTTTTGTAAAAATTTTTAATATTTTAGTTAAATCTTTTTGAACTTCCTCTTCCGTTTTTTCGGTATTTAAAGGAAATACTTTAACTTTTTGTTTTAAAAACTTTTCTTGGGTTATAATAATATTTCTTATTAGTTGTTCATCCTTATTATCTCTTTGTTGAACACGTTCAATAATAGTCTGTAACGAGGCTGTTAATAAAATTTCGTAATCATAAATTATTGGTAACTTATCAATTACTTGACAATCAATAATAATATCTTGGGAACTTTTATTTATTTGTTCTTTTATTTCTCTGGTTAATATCGGATGAACCACTGCTTCTAATTGTTTTAATTTTTCAGGATTAGAAAATACAATTTCACTTATTATTTTAGTATCAAAAGTTGATAATGCTAATACTGTAACTATTTGCTTTTTTAAATCATCATCAGTAGCATATAAATGTTTTACTATCGCATCAGCATTAATAATTTCAAAATTATGATTTTTTGCTAAATAATTAGCGATTGTTGTTTTACCACTTCCAATATATCCTTTTAGAGCAATTATCATTTTATCCTTTGACAGGTCGGGCAATAATGTGTTCCTCGCCCTCCAACTTTTATTTTTTTTATTATTTCCTTACATCTTGCACATTTTTCACCATCTTTAAAATAAACTTTTAAATACTGTTGATAATTACCAGCATGATCATTACTAGTAGCAAATGATTTGATCGTTGTTCCTTTTTTAGCAATCGCATGTTGTAAAATTTTTTCACTATACTTGATTAAATTATTTATTTGGTGAATATCAAGGGTTTGAGAAATTTGTTCTGGATGAATTTGACAAGCATATAATACTTCATCGGCATAAATATTACCCAAACCACTAACTTTATGTTGATCTAATAAATCTATTTTAATTTTACGCTTAGAGTTCTTTAACTTTTGAGCTAAATTGGTTGCTGTAAATTCTTTAGTAAAAGGCTCAATCCCTAAATTTTTTAATTTTTTATAATCTGCTTCTTCTTCTTTAATAATTAAATCGAATGTTCCAAACTTACGGACATCATTATACATTAAGATTGAATTATCAGTAAATGTAAATTTAATATGGTCATGTTTACTTTTTTCAATAAATTCTGGATAATAAAATAATTTACCTTCCATTCGTAAATGCACTAATAAAGAATACTCGGCAATATCAAAAATTAAATATTTTCCTTTACGTCTTACTTTTTGAATTTCTTTACCAATTAATTTTTGGCTAAATTCTTCAACTGACATATTTTTAATTAACTTCTCGACATAAACATCAAGTGCTTTAATTTTTTTATTTTGGATATGCTTATTTAAAACAGTTTTAACAGTTTGAACTTCTGGTAATTCTGGCATTATTCCTCCCAAGCATATTGCTGTGCTACTTGTTCATGTTCTTCTAATGTTTTTGAATAAATTACTTCTCCAGTATCTTGTTTAGCAAAAAAGTATAAATAATCATTGTTATCAGGATTATATACGGCATCTAGAGCGGTTAATTCTACTGAAGATATTGGACCAGGTGGTAAACCTTGGTTTTGGTAAGTATTATATGGCGAATCAACTTCTAAATCTTCGTAAGTTACGATTTCTTTATGTTCACCTAAAGCATATAAAACAGTAATATCACTTTGTAGTGGCATCTCTTGTACTAAACGATTATCAAAAACTCCGGCAACTTTATATTCATCAGTTTCAGTCATTGTTTCTCTTTGGACAATTGAAGCTAAAGTTAAAGCTTCATGAAAGTTAAGTCCATTAGGAGTTTGTTTCTTTAAATACGCTTCATAATTTAGTTCAGTTTGGTCTAAAATTTTAGTTGTTATTGTTGTTAAATCATCACTAGCTAAAATATCATAAGTTGCTGGATATAAATAACCTTCTAACGGATAAATAAGATTATCATCTAAAATATCATCAGTTAAAACATCATACTGTTTAATCCAAGCTTGTAAATTATTCGTATCAGCCCAATAATTTAATACTTCATTGGCTTCTATATTTAAATTGCTAGCTAACGAATCAGCAATTTGATCAAGCGTTTCTCCCTCATAAATTAATAGTTTATTTTTATTATCAAAATTTGAAGTTGGCGATGTTATAACGTCATAAATTTCTTGGGGCGTCATTGAAGGCGATAAAACATAACTGTTAACATATAAAGAACCACCTTGTTCTAAAAATATCTTATAAAGAACTTGAGCACTATTAATAATCTCTTTGTTTTCCAAATCTTCAGCTAAGGTCAGAGGTTCCGCTCCACTTTGTACTTCATAATATATTTGTTCTTGGGAATTAATATCAACTGGATTATGATTTTGAATCTCAGTTTGGATTAACAAAATAATAATAACTATTATTAATAATAAAATAACACTTAAAAAGATTAAATATTTAGTTTTCTTCTTCATAATTTTCTTCTTGACCTGTAGTTGTTAATTTAGTTACTTCTTTTTGAGCTTCATTTAATTTTGCTTCACATTGTTTATAAAGTTCAATTCCTTCTTTAAAAAGTTCAATTGAATTATCAATATCTTTTTGTTCTTCTGCTAAAAGTTTAACAATTTCTTCTAATCTATCATATTGTTCTTTAAATGTTTTTTTTGCCATCTTTAGCTCCTATTTTTTCTATTACTTTAGTTTTTAATTGACCATCACTTAAATTGATTACTATTTCATCTTTAACTTTAACACTTTTAATACTCTTTAAATATTCATTTTCTTTTTGAACTGTTGCATATCCCTTTGATAAAATATTTAAAGGATTTAAATTGTCTAATAAATCTTTTTGATAAACAATATTTGTTTGATTAATTTTTATACTATTTGTTATTTCTTTTACACTTATCTGGTGTAAATTAACTAATTTTTCTTGAGTATTATTTAAATCTTGTTTAAAAATATCTAAATTATTTAAAAAACGCTCACTTAAAAAGGTAAAATCATTTTGTAAATTTAATAATGGGTTTTGAAAATATTGATTTTGCTTAATTATTTTTAATTTTTCTTGAGCAATACTTATTTGATTTTTTAATAAATTTTTTAAATTTTTTTGATTTTTTAATAAACTTGTTTTTAAATCACTAATATCAGGAGTAGCCATTTCAGCGGCTCCCGTTGGGGTTGGAGCTCGTTTATCAGCTACAAAATCCGCAATTGTAAAATCTGTTTCATGTCCTACTGCTGAAATAATTGGGGTTTTAGCATTATGTATCGCTTTTGCTACTTCAAGTTCATTAAATGACCATAAATCTTCAATACTTCCTCCACCTCGACCAACAATTAACAAATCAAAATTTTGCCTATCAGCAAATTTAATATTTTTGGCAATATCTTGGTAGGCATTTTTCCCTTGAACTAACGTGGGAATTAAATAAATTTTAGTTATTGGGTAACGACGTTTTAAAGTAGAAATAATATCTTTAACAGCCGCTCCTGTATCTGATGTTAAAACACCAATTATTTCGGGAAACTTTGGTAGTTCTTGTTTATGTTTGGGGTCAAAATAACCTGATTTTTCTAATTCATTTTTAAGCTGTAAATATTTTTGGTATAAGTCTCCTTGACCCATTTTTCTAATTTTTACAGCATTTATACTATATTGTCCCATTTTAATATAAGTATAGATATTCCCAAGTAGTTCTATTTTATCTCCTTCAACTAATTTAAATTCCATTTTAAGTTGATAATTTTTAAACATAATACAATTAATTTGGGCTTGTTCATCTTTTATATTAAAATATATATTGCCATTAGAATGGTATTTTACATTCGATACCTCACCAGCAATATATAATTTTTGAATATTTAAATCATTTTCTAAAATATTTTTGATATACTTATTAACTGCACTAGGAGTTAATGGTGCTTTAGGATAGTTAGCCATGAAGTTCCTTATTTATATTATCTAATACATAATGAATAAAATTTTTCGATTTAACATCAGTATATTCACTTGCTAATTTAATACTTTCACTAATTACTATTTTACTATCTAATTCTTTTTGTAACAATTCATAGACCCCTAAGTGTAAAATAGCTATATTCACAGGGTTCATTTCTTGTAAAGACCATTTTTTAATATATTTTTTAATATATTCATTTAATTTTGTTTCTTGTTCTTTAATTTCAATCATCATTTGTAGTGCTAAAGGATCATTTATTTTCACTAATGTGCTAATTTCACTATTATTAATTTTTAATTCATATAATCCTTTAATTACTTTTTCTCTTGCATAACTTTTAGCATGTTTCATATTTTTCCTATAAGTTAATGATGTTAACTTTAGTAATATTTAAAGCAAACTCATTATTTGTATATTTTTTAATACTCATTTGTAATTCTACAATTTCTTTATTATTTAAATGATGGCGATTATCAATATATAATGAAACTTCGTCTTCAACTAAGTCAATTGAAATTATTTTTATTTCTTTATAATAAAATTCTAAAAATTTAAAAATTTTTTTTAAAATTAAATTTTTTTTTAAACGAACTGTGCTTTTAATTTCTGTATTTTCACTCATTTTATCTCCTTAAGCTCTTGAAACATATTGCCCAGATGTTGTATTAACGATAATCTTTTCTCCTATTTCAATAAATAATGGGACTCTAATAACTGTTCCTGTTGGTAAAGTCGCATTTTTATCTCCTCCACTTTTAGTATCTCCTTTAATTGCTGGTTCACAATCTACAACTTCAACTTCCATTTTTTCTGGTAAATTCACTCCAATTATTCGCCCTTCATGCATAATTAATTTAATAATTAAATTTTCAATTAAGTATTTAATGGCATCACCAATTACTTCTTTTTCAACTCCTAGTTGTTCATAAGTTTCCATATCCATAAAATAATATGTTGTTCCTTCGGCATATAAAAATTGCATGTTTTTTTTGTCAATTTGGGCTTTTTCTACTTTTTCTCCGGCATTGAAAGTAATATCTTGAATCCCCATTGTTTCTAAATTTCTTAATTTAGATCTAACAAAAGCACTTCCCTTTCCCGGTTTTACATGTTGAAACTCCATTACTTGATATAATGAATTATTATATTTAATTGTTACTCCTGTTTTAAAATCATTTACTGATATCATCTATCCTCCTAATTACTTATAATATTATATCAAAAAAAATACAAAGATTTGTTTAAAGATATTATTTAGCTTGAAAATTTAATAAATTTAGTAGTTAATGATTAGTTATTTAAACTAAAGTTAGATATTATCCTTTAGACCTTTAATTATTATTTGGTAATTTACTTTTTCTCATAGTGAGTAATTGAATTATAATTTATTATAGTTATTTAAAATAGTTTTAATTTTTTATAAAAGTTTTTAAGCTATATCTTTTTTATAATTTTGTGATTTTAAATCTTTTTCTATTTTTTTAAATACTTTAGTTTTTTTCTTTATTATACTGATGTTTCTTGTGGAAACAAGTTAATTTTGGTAACTATACATATTTTTTAACCTTATTTTTAATTATTTTTGTTATAATTAATTATAATAGTTAAATTTAAACAGGAGGATTTAATGAGTAAGGGTGGAAGCGTAGCTAAAAAGGTGCTAGAAAAAAAAGAGAAAGATAATGAACAAAAAAGTTCTAAAAATAATAATAGTAAAAAAAAATCTAAAGATATCAAAAGTTCTAAAAAAACTAAAACTTCTAAAAATAGTGGGCAACCACTTAATTTAGTTGATATGCCACTTAAACAAAAGAGAATTGTAGCCTATATTATTCAATTTATTTTAATTGTTATAATTTTTTTAATGCTTAAATATACTTTAAGTCATCTTGTTATTTTGGTTTTAAGTAATAATTTCTTACATATTGATTTATATTCATTAAAAAATCTTAGTTCGTTATCATTGTCTAAAGAAACACTTGTTAATATGTATAGTATGTTAGGACCTAAAATTGGTTCAACATTTACAATCGCTACTTTTGTTACTTTTTATAAAAAGTTAGTTTTAGCAGTTATTATTTATAGTCTTGTAGTTTATACAATTGTTCCGCTAGTTATTAGATTTTTGTTTTTCTATACTGGTGATGTTGGGAAAATGGTTATGTATTTAGAAGTTCAAAAAGATGATGAGCGTGTTTCTAATGCTCAATCTGTTTCAACATCCTTAGCTTATAAAAGTTATAAAGTACTTTATTCAGCTTCTATCTTCTTTGTTGTTACTTTACCATTATATAAAACATTTCCTACAGGATTATTACCTAACTTTTTACACCTTATATTCACTTTAATGTTCTTAGCTTCGTTAATTCAAGTTTTATTCAGTCTTGCTATTTTGATATTCTTTATTGTGAACTTCTTCTTAGATAAAGATATTTGGCGTTCTAAAAAAGAGCTTGTTGTTGTTGATGTATTACAAAAAACACACTTTGGTGAAGGCATGCAAGTTTTATTCCCAGCAACACATTATTTTGTTACTCATCAAGGTAATAGTCAAGAAGTATATTTTGCTTTACAACAAAAAGCTCTTTCTACTAAGAAAATTTTAGATATTTTAGTATACATTGAACAAGAACAAAATAAAAATAAGAAATTCCTTTCAGAAAATAAAGATAAAATTCTTCAAGTTCTGGCCTTAATACCACAAATTGAAAGAAGTAACTCAAATGATTGAGTTACTTCTTTTTTTAATTATCTACTTTTAAATTAACATTTTCTATATCATCAAATTTTTTAGAAATTTTTTTACTTGTAACGTCTACTTCTTTAACATCTTTAACTACAGTTTCTAAATGTTTATATAAATTATTCCATCTTGTTTCATAACGTTCAAATTCTTTTTTTAATTTAAGAATTTCACTATACATTAAATCATAAGATTCATTACGCTTAACATCTTTTAAAACTACTTGCAATAAATTCAAAATAGCAATAATTGTTGTAGGCGAAGTGATCCAAACTTTTTTTTCATATGAATACTGAATTATTTCTTCTTCATTAGCGTAAAGGTAGGCAAAAATTGCTTCTGCTGGAATAAACATCATGGCTTGCGTTGATGTTTCATTTTCTAAAATATATTTTGTCGCAATATCATTAATATGCTTTTTGATATCTTGTTTAAAGTTTTTACGAGCTTCTTTTAAAGCTTCATCAGTATTAGCTTTCGTTATATTAACATAATTTTCTAATGGAAATTTGGAATCAATTGGTAAATTACCAATTGGATAAGGAGCCTTTAAAATGAAGTCAACCCGTTTACCATTACTTAAAAGATATTGTTCTTCATAGATTTCTGTTTTATTTTCTCCAAAAATTGCTTCAAAAATACTTAATAATCTTAATTCCCCAAAAGTTCCTCGTAATTTTTTATCATTTAAAATTTTCTCTAAATTAGTTATATTGATATTTAAATCACTCATTTGACTTTTAATATTATCTAAAGAAGAAACTCGTTCAATTACTTCTTTAACTTGTTTATTGGTCAGTTCTGCTTGTTGTTTTAATTTAGTTTCTAATTCATTAACGGTATATTTTAAAGTATTTAATTGATTATTATTTTGGGAAGTTAATTTCCCATCTAAAATATTTGTTTGATTGGCTATTTTCTTATCTAAAGTATCTGAAATATTTTTGTAAGTATTTCCTACTTCAATATTTCTTTGGCTTAGTTGTTGATTAATACTATTAGTTGACTGATTGATGTTATTATTTAATAACCCAATTGTCTTATTAAAGTCTTCTTTTAAAGTTGTAATTTCTGTTTGAGCATTATTATTTTTATTAACTAAGTTTTTAATTAAATATAATAAAAAGATAAATATTATAATTATCAGTATTAAAATTAAGCTTAAAATTAATGTTATTGTGGACATTATCCTCCCTTATTGTTTCAAAATAAATTATTGGCAAAAAAATAAAATAGTAATACTTACTATTTTACTTTTAAAATATTCTCAAATTTAAATTCTTCTACTTGATTATTTATTTCAGCCTTTAAAGTTTCTCTAATTAAATCAAGTTCTAAAATTTCTACTTCATATTCATTTATACCGACTACAGCAATTACTTTATCACCAATTTCTAAAGTTGAGGTTCTTTTTTCTCCATCTTGCATCATTTTTTGCATTTCTGCTTCAGTTATTACATCTGGTTTTTTTTTCATCTCATTAGTTCCAGCATAACCTAAAATATATTGAACTCCTCGTACAGAATACATTATTTCATTTGTTAAATTCATTTTAATAAAAACATATCCTGGATATACTAATTCTTCTTTTCTTTTTAACACTCTTCTAACAAAAGTATAGTTTTTATACGCTGGTATATATATATCTTCAATACTATTTTCTAAACCATCTTTTTCTATTAATTTTTTTAACTTTTCTTCTACTTTATGTTCATATCCCGGAAAAGTTCTAACACCATACCATTGTTTCATACTAAGAGCTCCTTCTTATTTATTTATAAAAGTTTGTTAATAATTCACTTAAACATAAATCTACTACTGCAAAAAATAGTATTAAAAATATCATCCCTGTTAATGATATTGCAAAATGCTTTAATACTTCTTTTGAATCTGGCCATGTTATTTTTTTTAATCCCATTATTACTCCTTATTATCTATTTTCTTTATGAATTGTATGTTTTTTACATTTAGAACAATATTTTTTTATATAAATTCGTTCTACTTTGCTTTTATTAGTAGAATAATTTACACTTAAACATTCTTCACATACTAATATTATTTTTTTTTTCATATTATCTTATCCTCTATACACATCTTATATTTTATAACATTTTTCGACTTTTTTCAAATTTATCTTTATTTTTCTTTAATTTTTTTTTAATATAATATAATTTATTAGAAATTTGTCGAGGTTTTAATTGATATTTGAAGGCTATTTCTTCAACTGTATAACCTTCTAACTGTAAATTCAACATTCTTATTTCTTCTTGTTTTAATATTTCTTCAACCATCAAATTTATTTCATCTTTTAATTCTTGTTTTAATATTTTTGCTTCTTGTTGAGGAAGCTCGTGAGCTTCTTTACCATAAAATGCTCCATTTTCCGCTAAAGTGGTATTTTCTAAAACAATTTTTTGTTCAGCCGTTCTTTTTTGAGCTTTATTTAAGCGATACATACTTATATAATTACGATAAACACGCAAATATACATATGATGAGCGTTTCATCCCATATTTAGGATTAAAATCTTTTAATGCTTTATGGGCTATTAGTAATCCCTCCATATATAAATCTTCGTATTCATAGTCTTTTATTTTTACCTCCTTTAATACTGCGTTAACTATTTTTTGAAGTTCACACAATTTTAACTCTCGTTTCACACACTCTCCTATCTACTTATATTTTTGTTATAACATAAAATAGATGTTGCGCTTGCGACATTAAGTGAATTTACATGACCACTTTGTTTAATGGTTATTCCAAAATCACATTCTTTTTTAATTGAAGCGGTTACTCCCTTATCTTCTCCACCAATTATAACTACTAATGGTAAATTATAATCAGCTTGATTAACTTCCTGCTCTCCTTCCATATCTAAAAAGGCGAAAAAATATCCTTGTTTTTTTAAATCCTTGATGGCTTGGCGTAAATTATTTACTCGACAAATATCTACGTAGTTGATCGCTCCGGTAGATACTTGAGCGACAGTTGATGTCAACTGTACACTTCTTCGTTTATTAATAATTATTCCATTAATATTAAACGCATCAGCAATTCGAATAATCGCTCCTAAATTTTGCGGATCTTGAACTTCATCAAGCATTAAAATCATTGGATTTTTTTCTTTTTGATTTTTAATAATTAACTGTTCTAATTCAATTAATTCTTTTGGTGAAGAGATAGCAATTATTCCTTGATGATTTTGATAATCACTTAACTTATCTAAATATTGTCGTTGGACAAAAACATAAGGTATTTTTTTTTTTTATTATTTCTAATTCTTTAGCATGCTTTCCCCCCTTTAATAAGAATACTTTTGTAATATCTTTACTCTCTAATATATCCTTAATATTATTTTTGCCAAAACTTATTTTATTTCTTAAATTATTTTTTTGTTCTTTCATTTTTACCTTTCTTTGATAATCAATTTTTCTTTTGTTCGGATTAATAAATAGCCTTGCTCACTTAATTCTTGTGATACTTTTTGATATTGGTCATATAATTTTTGTTCTAACAATTTTTGGGCTATTTGATATTTTTTTAATATTTTTTGTGGTAAATCAGCCTCCGTTAAACAATATGCTATTTTAAGCCCTAATAAATTTGTTGTTGTAATAAAATCTTGTATATTTTGCATTTTAATCATTTGTAAAATTAAAGTTATAACATTAGGAATATTAAAATCATCTTCCATATTATTTATTACTTCCGTACTTAATTCTGTAGTTTTATATTTTTCATAATCCATTACAGTAATAGAATTAGCAAAATTATTAAATTTATTGTATAACTTTTGAGTTTGTTTAATAAAGTCTTCCGTTAAATTTATTGGTTGACGATAATTTGTTTGTAATAATAATAATCTGATAACATTAGCATCATATTCTTGTAACATTTTTTTAACCGTAATGAAATTATTTAGTGATTTAGACATTTTTTCATTATCAATATTAACAAAG
>JBKDZV010000027.1:0-5248 GCA_047971455.1 Mycoplasmatales bacterium
CATTTACTACTCCTTTATTTAAATTGAACTTTATTTTCTAAAGTTTTTAATACTATTTATGATAAATAATGCTCCTAATAAAAAACTAAAAACACTACCTATAATATTTAAAATTCCTAAAACTAGACTTTTATTACTTTTCATCTTTCTCCTAAAATATCTTTTTAATTTTAAATTCTAATATTATAATAAATTTATTATAGCAAGTTTAAGAGTAATTATTCTAAATAATTACTCTTTTTTTATTATTACGTACTATTTTTTTAAGTGAAATATTTCAAATACCTAACCTTATTAAATGCTTTTTACTCTTAAAATTATATTTTTATGTATGAAACAATACTTTTCCGCTAACTTGTTCTTGGGAAATTGTGCCGTACGTTCGTGAATCATAACTATTTTTATAATTATCTCCTACTACAATAATTCATTATTAAGATTATATGTTACATCTTCTCCATCAGCTAAAATCTCTATATCAACACCATTTCTATATACTTTTTTATTTTTTATTTCAACCATATCTCCGCTTACTCCTATAACTCTTTTAATAGATGTTTCATTTTTAGGATTTGTAAAAACTACTATATCATTTTCCGAATAATTACATATTTTACAAATTAAAATATAATCAGTAGTTTGTAAAGTAGGAGCCATAGAATCACCCGATACTTTATATAACCCAATAACATTTATAATAATAATTATTATTATGAATATTACTATTACAATTACTAACTTGCTTTTTAAATTCTTATACATTTATCAGCCATTTCCATAAGTTCAGTATCATGAGTCACTACAATAACTGTTTTACCTGAAGTTTTTAAATTACTTAAACTTTGCATTACTATATCTTTATTTTTGGCATCTAAACTTCCGGTTGGTTCATCGGCTAAAATAATATCGCATTGCTTTAAAATAAGTCTTGCCAAAGCAATTCTTTGTTGTTCTCCTCCACTCAATTTATACACTTTAGTATTTAATTTATCAATTAATCCAATTGGTTTTAGTACTTCTTTCATCATTTTTATTTTCTCTTTTTTAGTAATCTTTTTAAAATAAAGTCCTAATTCTAAATTTTGAAAAACTGTTTTATTATCCATTAATCCATAATTTTGAAATAAAAATCCAATATTATTTCTTAGTAAATTTCTACCTTTTTTACTATCAAATTTACAATTTTCTAAACCATTAATACTTATTGTTCCAGTATAATTTTTCTCTAACATTCCAATAGCATTTAAAAGGGTTGTTTTACCTTTTCCACTTTCACCACAAATTACGGCTAATTCTCCTTTTTTTATTTCGCAAGAAAATTTATCATATATCACTTTATCTTCATATTTAATACTTAAATTATCTATTTTTATCATTTATTCTCCTAAGATGTTAATTATTATAACCTTTGATATAACTTATAATACTAGATTTGGAAATTTTGTGTAAAATAAATAAGGTAATTATATTATCCAATAATAATATTAAAAATAATTCTATAATACTTAATTCATTTATAAAGTAAATTAAAATCGCTAAACTTATTAAAATATTAGTAATAATTAAAACTTTATTACTTATTATTATTCCTTTACCATGAACTATACTTAAAGCCAGCTCTTTTCTTTTCATAGAAATATATATTTTAATTGTATAATAAGATATTACAATAATAATAAAAAATGAGAAGAGTAATATTATTATATTTTGATAAATTTTAAATTTTATTCGATTATACTCTTTATAAATTGTTGAAGTTTTATTATCATATTTATAAAAGTTATACTCAAGGTTATTGTCTATTAAAGTTTGCTCAATATCACTATAAGGATCAATAGAATTTGGTAATTTAATGAAGTATCTGCTTGTCGCTAATAAAAAACTATAATTATAATAATAATCACCCATTTCTACAGCAACTGAATCAATACAAGGGGCATTGGTTCGAATATCAAATGTTTGATAACAGGTTCCTGTCTTAGCGAATATTACATTAAAATCATCTAAAGTATAATTTAGTACTGGTGATATGCTGTTCAAATTATTATAAATTTGTTCTTTAATATTTGTCTTATCAGCTTTTAAACTTTGGGGAATAATAATATCAATTTTATTATTATCTTTTATATTAATTATTTGATTATTTTCATCTTTAATCTTCATTAAATTTAAATAATTTTGATTTAAGATAACCGTATTACAATCTAAATTATAAATATTTAAACATGATTGATAATTATCTTCATAAGCCTCACCATAAGCATTAGCATCCATAATTATCCCATTATACTGTTCTTCTGTTAAAGCAATAAATTCTTTACTCTTTTGGTCCTCTTCTGTTAAAGTCATCGTTTCAAAATCAGGGTGATCATATGGTGAGACCATACTATTATAATAACCAGTAGAATAATATTTATCAATTTTTTTCCATTGTTCTAATTGCTCTTTTATACTACTAGAATTTTTTATATCTTCGTTGATATTATAAATACTGGAAAAAATTATTAATAATAAAATAATTTTTGTAAAATAAGAGAAAAATATTAAAAATTTACCATCTATATTATCTTTTATTTTAGTTATATCTATAAAAAGAAATGCGATTGTGATACAAATTATTAATAAGCCTATAATAAGTAGATTAATACTCAATAACATAATTAATGTTAATTTTAAAAATTTAAACAAAAATATTAAATCGTTCATTAAATATAATAAAACTATAACAACTAATATACTAATTACTAAATTAATTATTAAAGCTGGTTTAGTATATAAAATTATTCTTTCTTTTAAATGATTAAATAATGAATAACCATTAAAGGTTTTGATTGCTACTTCTTTTGAATCTAAAATAGTTTCTGTTATAAATAATAATAGCATTATTAATAATAAATAAATTATAATTATAAAATCATAAATATTTAATGTAGTTGAATTAGTATTATCGACATAAGTACTTGTTATATTATACTTTGTCAATATTTTAGAAATATCTTCTATATTTTTAGTAGTTGATTCAGGAAAATAGTACATTCTATTTAGCGTTATTTGTTTAAGCATTTTTAAATCTCTTATTTCAACTCTTTGATTTATTCCTAAATATTTAGTTGTATAACCTATTTGATGCGAATCATTAGTTTGATAACTAGCTATAAATTCTTCATCTTGCGGTACATTACCTTCATTAATTAAATAAAATTTTTGATAAAAATCCTTATCAATAAAACTTGAATAAATTTGATTAATTACTTTATCACCTGACATTTTTCCATTTACTGTATACATTTCTAAATTATTATCTTTTAAATAATTTAAAACTTCATTATAAATTTTATTTTTTTGAGTACTAGCATCTAAATTAGTAACATTTAATTGATTATAAGGTGGATAAACATAATTAGAAATTGCTGAGATATAAGAAAGAAAAATTATAAGAAAAATTATTATAATTAAAATTAAATATTTTATTTTTTTCATACTATCACTTATCTTCTATATATAATGCTGGTATTATTCCATTATTTTCATCTATATATACTCCTATATTTTCTATACTACCATCAGGATTACTTACAATAAATTCGATACTTTCATCAAATAACTGTTCTGTTTCTTGATTAGTAGTTCCAGAATTTTCTTCTTGCGTTTCATATAGTCCTACAGTATGTTCATTTTTTCCAAAAACTTCTTCGTTTGTCAATCCTAAAAGTTGATCATTAGTATATACTATTTCATCTCCATTTTTAATATTTCCATCTTGAACACTTAATTTATCCCCAGCAATACCGATTACTTTACCTTGATTAAATACTCCATCTTCATATTCTGAATAAACTATATCTCCTACTTTAAAATCAGTTATATCTTGCTTTTTTAAATTCATCTGTTGTTTTGAACCGTCTAATTTAATAACTTCGGCAGTAACTTTTTTAGAAGTTATTGATTTATTAGCATTATTAGTAGTGATTTTAAATATTAATCCTATAAAAATCACTGCTAATATTACTACTATACTTAAAAAAATTTTTATTGTTTTTTTCATTTTTACCTTTCTTATTATGAAGAGAAAATTCTCTTCATATAATCTTACCAATAATTGTAATATGATTTTCTTCCATGATATACATTTGTTAAGGTGATTTTAACACGCTTATTTTTGGAATTAGTTGAAATTTTATAAGTAGGTGTTCCATTTGCTTTTACTGAAGCACTATGTGGTTGATTATTATCATAACTAGAATACACTGAACCACTCCCTGTTCCATAACTCCAAGTATAATGGTCTTTAGTCACACTTGTAGCTGAAACAGTAGGTATTGCTAATGTTCCAAAAATAAGTGCCATTGAAAATACTGCTATTATTTTTTTGATTTTCATTTTTTATCCTCTCAATAATTTTATTGAGATAGCTATCTCTCTTCGATTATAATATAATATAAAAGTCAAGAAAATTTCAACTTATGTTAATATGTTGTATTTTCAATTGTGATACTTTATACTTGATTAAATCTTTTAAAGGAAAGTAGTACATAGCGTAATATTTTACTTTAATTACTTTATTTTTTATTTTTTTATTTTATTTATATTTTTACTTAAAATTTATTATT
Organism: Mycoplasmatales bacterium; assembly: GCA_047971455.1. Taxonomy (GTDB): domain Bacteria; phylum Bacillota_I; class Bacilli_A; order UBA3375; family UBA3375; genus JBKDZV01. The sequence goes on from JBKDZV010000027.1 coordinate 4,611, forward strand.
TGTAAGCTCATTTTCTCTTTAATGTGCTTACTTATTTAAATGCTTTATTTTTTTAAATTTCTCTTATATGTTTTTAATTTTCAATCACTTTTTAAATATACTTCTTAATAAATTAATATTTCATATTTTTTACCTACGCTTTAAAACTTACTTATATAAAATACAAAAGTTTATTCCTATAAAAAATCAATAATGAATAGATAATATTCTATAATTATACTAGGATATTATATGTATTATAATAGATTAAGTGATAAGTTTATTCCACTTCCTCTTTATATACTAGACATTATTTTAAAATATAATATTCTAGGTTATGGTTTAATAGAAGGAGAATTACAAATTTAAAAGCTATGTTATTTTTAACATACCTTTTTTAATTAGTTCTTTTATTCTTTTGAGTTAGCAAGTTTTTTTATTTGATACCGAATTAAGGTTTGATATTTCTCTTTGCTTACTCTGCGAAAATCACTTAAATAAATTTCATGATGTGTATTTGCCTTAATTTGATAATCATTATTCATTAAATATTCTTCTAAAACTTTAACCGAAGATGGTTCATTATCAAAAGAACCTGAATGTAAAATTTGTCCACATTTTTGTTCTTCAATAATTTTATATTCAACCTTTGCAATATA
>JBKDZV010000028.1:0-3093 GCA_047971455.1 Mycoplasmatales bacterium
CAGTTACAAAAGAAGAAATAAAAGAATCAGACTATTCTTTTGTTCCAGGTAGATATGTTGGTTTTGTAAAGGAAGAAATAGATGAAGAAAAGTTAAAAGAAGAAATAAAAGAATCATCTAAAGAGCTTAAAAAATTATTTAGTGAATTTAATAACTTAATACCAGAAGTTGAAAAAGCAATAGAAAAAGCTATAAATTATACATCAGAAAAAGAATAAGGAGCCAGTAGGCTCCTTATTTTATAAGTAATTTGATAGTTTTTTCTTTTATATTAATCAAGTTAGTTTTTTTTCTTTTTAGTAATAAAATATTATTGTCAAACGAGTTATTAAAAAATGGTTTAAACTTTAAATCTAGAACATTAATAGCCGTTATATTTTTCTGAACAGCTCCAGTAGAAATATTATAAAGTTCTTTTTTTTGTAATTCAATAGCATTTGCTATTTGTACAGGATAATCTGTAGAAAGACCTAATGTTCTTTGATTTGATACTAATCCATTAGTAAATATTGGACTTGCCGTTCCTATGGTTCCGCTTAACCCAGTAATTACATCTCCAATTTTTAAAACATTATTTTTAATAAAGTTAGTATTCTCATATTTTGAAATACCAGATATATTTTTAATTGTATAAATTTTATAGTTACCATTATTAATTTTATCTTCTTTTTTATATGCATAACCAGTATTTATCTTTGTTATATAATCCTTAATATGAGAATTTGTTTCTTGTAATGTAAACATCTGATTTTGTATTTTTAAAATACTATCTATTAAATCAATCATATCTTCAATAGGTTTGATAATGTCTATTATTTCTTGTTGTTGTTTTAGAGAGGGTAAATTAATTTTCAAATGTGAAATATTAGAAAAAGTTATTTGTGGGAATGTTCCACTCCTAGATTCTGCTATTTGAACTATATCATTTATTAATACATTAGTTAATATATAAAAAGCATACTCTGGAATAATAATATGATTAGTTCTTAAAACTAACAATTTAGTTGAAATTAAACAATTAGTAATATCTTCCTTTACTAATGCCCAACGCCCATTGCCAGGTCTTATTTCCGAAAATAGAATATCGTTTATTCTTGCTATTTTTTTAAATTGACCTAACACTTTTTTTTCTTCCAAAACTGGTAAAATACTACCTGTTAATACATTGCTTGTATTAATAACATATTGTGGTAAAGTTTCTTTTTTTGTTTCAGTTATTGGTTCTAATAAATCTCTTAATTCATAAATTGCCAATAATGAACATTAAAAATATTTATTATATATCTTTTCATTTTCACTTATTGATAAATTCAAATATGAAAAAGTAGTTTCTATTTTAGCATGTCCCATCTGTAATTGAACCATTTTAGGACTTGCTCCTTTCATTAATAAATGTGTTGCAAATGATCTTCTAATTGAGTGCGGAGTGTATTCTTTACCTAAGATTTCCTTTACCCATATTCTTAATGTTTTAGTACTATATTCATATGGATAAAACATATTCAGTGTTTCTTGATTATAGAATACTGAACGTTTTTTATTTCCTTTTCCTAATATAGTTATATATTTATCATTAATCTCTTTAATTTCTTTAATTTCAGAAGCTCTAATACCTGTTTCATATAAAAATCTTATAGTCATTTTTTTTTGCTTTAATAAATCATTATCATTTAATTTTATTTCAGTTTTACTATATAAATATTTTTTAGTAAATACATTACGATATACTACTGGTATTTGTGGTAATTTTAAAGTTTGTAAGTCCTTAATTCTTTTATCATTTAACCATTTCATATACGCTGATATTATATTATAGTGCAATATACAAGTATTAGGTACTTTTGAGTAATTTAAAATTTTTTTTTTATTAATCTAATATCTTTAAACTCTTGTTTATATTGCAATAAAACAGATTTATAAGTCCTTATTGTATTTTTTGAATAATTATTTTTCTTTAGCCATTTAAAATAAATTTCCATTATCATCTCCTAGTTTTTTTATTGAATAATCCATAATTTAATGTAAACTATTCAATAATATTGTATAATATTGTAAGAGTTTGATAAATAAAATTATCAAACATTCATTAGGAGCGTTATGAAATTTGGTATAAGAAAAACTAATTACAAAAGAAGAGCTAAAAATCAATTATGGAAAGCAACTTTTGGGATGACACCAGCAACTGCGAAAAGAAAAGCAAAAAAACAAATAAATCCTATCTACGGAAGTAAACTATCAGGAAGTTTAAAGCCAAAGAAAAAGATATATAATAAAGTTTACAATAAAACTTCTGTTTCTTTATTTGATAAACTTTTTAAAAAATAGTAAGGAGGTTTGATAATGGCAATTTATAAACTTAATGAATTATATTTAATAAAACCAGAATACGGAATAGGAGCTACTGCTCAAGCAAGTGGGAAATATAAATATGTTCGACAATCAGATATAAGTAATAATAATTTTCCTACATACGTAGATGAAGGACCATTATTAAAAAATGATGATGTATTAATTTCACGTGCAGGAGTAAATTCTGGGGATACGTATATTCATACTATGGGAGATGGTTATGTATTCGCAGGATTTTTAGTTAGATATAACTTTAATTATTACAAATTACTTAACAAATATTTTTACTATTGGACTAAGTCTAATAGTTATGTTAATCAAATAAAAAGTATTGCTAATAGTGGATCAACAATGCCAAAGTTAAACCCCCCTATTGTTGGTATTTTAAAAATTGATTTACCCTCTTTAAAACAACAACAAGAAATAATAGACATTATCGCACAAGAAGAAGCTCTATTTTTAAAATATTCAAGTGTAGTTAGAATTGATACGGTTGATAACTGTAAAAAAGATATGAAAAATTTAATAGACATTATCAAACCTATTGAAGATATGATTGATTTAATAGATAGTATTTTAAAAATACAAAATCAGATGTTTACATTACAAGAAACAAATTCTCATATTAAGGATTATATAACAAAGATAAATACTGGTTATGCATATAAAAAAGAAGATAAAATTAATAATGGTAACTATAAAATTTATACAATTAAAAATATATCTGGTATTTCAAAATATGAG
>JBKDZV010000029.1:0-5178 GCA_047971455.1 Mycoplasmatales bacterium
ATAAGTGCATTAATAGGGAATAACGCAGCTATAAGAAAAAAGTGAAGATAAAATGATAAAAATGAAAGAGGCAACTACAAATAAAAAAGTAATCAAAGCATTAATAAAACATTACTTTTTAAAACATACTTCTATTAAATTTTGTAAAAATATAAAGTATTCTTTAACTGGTAAAATAAAAGTATAATGGACTAAAATTTTAAAAGAGAAGAAAGCATAAATTATTTAAATTTTCTAGATTTATTATTGACAATGTATTCTTTGACTGGTAAAATAAAAGTATAATGAACTAAATTTTTAAAAGAGGAGAAAGCGTGAATTATTCAAATTTCCTAGAATTATTATTGACAATGGAAAACGCCAAAACTATAACAGAGGCTGCCGATAAATTATATTATAGTCAATCAAAAACATCTAAACTAATAAAAAAATATGAAGAGCAATTTAATATTAAATTGTATGAAAAAAATAAAAACAATATATTATCATATGAAGGAAAGAAAATATTAGATGAAATTTATACTAAATATAGGGAAATAGAAGATTATTTCAAAAAATATCAAAATAATAAAAAAATTAGAATAGGTATTGATGAAAATATTGTTAATGATCCTAAAATAATGGAAATATTGGATAATAGTAAAAATAATGTTGAATATATTTTCGCAAATTCTTTACAAATAATAAAAGATTTTAATAATAGTAATTTAGATGAAATAATTTGTTCAGATGATTTTGAACATGATTATCAGTATCATGAAAAAGAATATTTATTAAGTAAAAAAGTTGTAAGGATATTTAATAAAAGCTATTTAAATAAGGAAGAAATTATGAATATTTTTATATTTGAGAAAGGCTGTCCAATTAGAAAAAAATTAGAAAAAAAATTTAAATATACTCAAGAAATTTATAGAATTGATAAAATAGAAAAGCTAGTTTCATTAAATCAAGGAATTGGATATTTATTTAAATCAACTGAAATTAATAATCCTAATATTACTATTGAAGAAGTAGATAATATGAAAATTACTTATTTTAAATACAAAAGAAAATAATCCAAAATTAAATTGGAAAATTAAAAATTTAAATTAATTAATAAAAATGAAATGATTCAGAAAAATAAGTGAAATATAATGTTAAAAGCAAAGTTTGAATAAGACTTTGTATTTTCATATGTAAAAAATTATTATATAAAAATTAAAAAATGATATAGTCAATTTATATTAAGAAATATTTTCATTAAATGATAATACAATGATAGTTCGAGATAAATGTCGCTAAATGGCACCAGTAAATAGAAATTTATAGATATTTGAATTAAAATTACTTATCTTAATTCAAATATTTTTTATATAAAATAATTAATAGATTAAAAGTAAATGGTAGAAAATATTTTCTGTAAAAAGCAAAAAAAAATGATACAATCAGTTTATATTAAAAAAACATTTTGTTAAAATGATGAATATAATAAGTAGTTCAAGATAGGTATTATTAAATGATTAATTAAAAAAATCAAGTTTATAGTACCTATTAAATGTATTTATTAAATCTTAGAGTTTGATTTTTTAATTTTAAAATAATTCATGGACGAGGTATAATATATATAGTTAGATGTGTTTAAAATTAAAATTAAACTTTGATAATCATTTATAAATTATATTAGAACTAAAAAGTAAGAGATAAAATAAATTATGTGTGCTTGTTTAGTAGCGGAGGAGTAAGATGTTATGCTTTCAAAGAAGAAAAGTATAATGCATAACAATAGTAAGATTATTAGAATATTTACTAGAGAATTCTAAAATATAAAAAGAAATATCTAATATAAAAGTAAATATTGTCTAATATTTGCTTTTTAGAAATATAAGGAGTATGTATGAAGAAATTTATTAATATTTTAATAATTATTTTAGTTATAATAAGTATAATAATGGGACTTCAAATTTATGAAACCAAACAATTTGATGATGTATTAAGCAATTCAAAAGCAGTAAATATAAAATTTACTAATGAATTGATATCCGATCAAAATTTAGAAAATATATTTACTATAGCTAAAAATAATAATGTAGATATTTTCAGAGTAGAATATACGCATTCAGAAAGAGGTAAATATAATTACAATGTGTATGTAGATGAAGATAACAATATTATTGAAAATTTTAAATATGATAAAAGTATTAATTTTAAAAATAGTGAGATTTTATCTACAAAGCAAAAATCTAATGACAAACATATTAAGATGTTTAATACGCAAAAAGAATATGAATTTCATTATTATAAAGATATTTTAAAAAATGAAGAAGTTACAGGTGAATATTTAATATATTCTGAAAATACTAATAATGTAAAGCAATTTGAAAAAGATATAAAAAAAATAGATAGTATTAAAGTAAGCGATATACAAAATGAAAGTGTCTCTTCTTCAACAACTGTCTTAAATATGTATTTATATGTAATTATATTTATTCTAATAATATATTTTGTTATTAATGTGTTAAGTATAGTTAGAAATCAAAAAAAAATAGCAGTTAAAAAAATGTATTCTTATAGTAATTATAAAATATATTTACATGAATTAAAATTCTTTAGCTTAAGTTATTTAGTAATAACAATGGTATTAGAATTAGTGGCTGTAGCATATTTGGTCTATAATAATATATTTTTTTGGGAGATAATTAAGTACCATATTTTAATACTTAGTATAGCATATTTAATATTAGCTGCACTATTTTCAATTTCAAGAATGTATATATATAAAGTAAATGTAATTTCTGCAATTAAAGATTTAAAAAAAGATAAAATCATGGATTTGTTTAATTTTATAGTTAAAAGTTCATTACAACTAATACTATTATTATTATTATTAGCATCAATATTTCAATTGGGAGATATGACAAAATTATTCTCTACCTATAAATTATGGAATGGAACTGAAAATTATTCCTATACGAAGCTGTATGGAACTGTTGCAGCCGATGAAAATCCTGAAAAATATTCGAGTAATTTCTCAAAATTATATAAAGAAATGGAAAATGAATTAGGGGCTATGTTAATTGATACTTCATCAGTTAAAAATTTAGAAAGAGATCCTTATTGTAAAGAAAATTACTTTAGTTCAGAATGTAGCGGTATAATAGTAAATTCTAATTATCTAAAACAAAATAACAAATTATCAAGTGTATATAAGAACTCAGCGAATACAATATATGTTCCTAAAAAATATAAAGAAAATAAAGAGGAAATTATAAAAGCATATCAGTGGTACTTTTATATGAACAATAATAATATTAGAGATGAGTATGATGAGAATTATAATGAAGAAGATATGGAGAAAACTGAAGTAAATATTGTTTGGATTGATAATTTTGAAATTTTTACAGGAGATCCTACAATAAATGAAAACGGAATAGTAAATGATGGAATAGTAGTAGTCAATGATAACTTAGAAGAAGAAAAAATAACAGATAATATGTCTCAAGGAGAAGTATATTTTCAAGTAGAAGATTCTTCTAATCCTTATAAAACTTTAAAACCATACATAGAAAAATATAATTTAACTTCTGAAATGAAAACAACACCTACAGTATTTAGTAGATATTCTGATACATTAGAAAATTCTAAAATAATATTAATTAATTTAGTAATTAAATTAATTTTAGTGACTTTTATGTATTTATTAATAATTTTTAATGAAATAGTTTTATTTTATGAAGAAAATAAAAAAAAATATTCAATAAAAAAAATACATGGATATTCGATGTTTAAAACGTATAGATTATATATAAATAATATATTATACACCTGGATAACATCCATGATTATATATATCTTTTTATTAAAAATAGGTATAGTAAGTAAATATGAAGTGAAAGATATAGTAATAATGTTAATAATACTTATATCAATAGAGTTTATTATTAGTGTTGTTTTCTTAAAATTACTTGAAAAGCAAAATATAATAAAAGTATTGAAAGAAGGATAATATGATTATAAAAGTAGAAAATTTATATAAAGAGTTTAATAATAATAATGTATTAAACAATATTAATTTACAAATCAAAAAAGGAGATTTTGTAACAATTTATGGTAAGAGTGGATGTGGAAAATCAACATTATTAAATATTATAGGGTTATTAGATTATAAGTATAAATGGAATATAGTAATAAACGGTGTTAATAACCCCAAAATCAACAAAAAAAGTGGTAGAGATATTTTAAGAAACAATATGAGTTATATTTTTCAAAGTTTTGCCTTAATTGAAGAAGAGACTGTTATGGAAAACTTAGATGTAGCACTTGAATATAAAAAAATGAATAGAAGTGAAAAACAAAAAAGAAAAGAAGAAGCCTTAAAAGAAGTTAATTTATTAGAGCATAAAAAGAAAAAAGTTTATCAATTAAGTGGAGGACAACAACAAAGAGTAGCAATAGCAAGAATTATATTAAAAGATAGTGATATTCTTTTAGCAGATGAACCAACAGGGTCATTAGATGAAAAAACTAGAGATGAAATAATAGAATTACTATGTAAATTAAATAAGAAAGGTAAAACTATTGTTATAGTTACACATGATGAAATATTTAAAAAATTTAGTGATAAAATTATTGAGTTATAAAAAAATTAAATATTCTTTATTGTTAATAATAATAGTGATTATAATAAAGTTTCCTGTTTATATAGTGAATGGGAAATCAATGATTCCAACACTGCATAATCATCAAATTGTTATAGGTAATAGATATTTATTTGCAAAAAAATATGAAATTAATAATATAGTAGTTGTACACAAAGATAATAAGAATTATATAAAGAGAATAGTTGCTGTAGAAGGTGATGCTATATCTTGTGTTAATAATAACTTGAAAATAAATGATACAAACATGTCAAATTATTATTGTGAAAATATAGAAAATACAGTATTGAAGGAAAATGAATATTTTGTATTAGGTGATAACGGCCCGCAAAGTATTGACAGTAGATCTTTTGGAGTTGTAAAAATAGATGAAATAAAATCAAAAATTAGGAGAAAATAAGATGAAAAAAATAATAATAGTAATAATAGTTTTAATTTTAATCGGTGGAGGAATATATATAGTAAATAATTATAAAATTAGTAATAATGAAAATAATTTATCTTTGTATATCGATGGAGGTGCAACTGGAACTGGAGAGGGTAC
>JBKDZV010000030.1:0-2632 GCA_047971455.1 Mycoplasmatales bacterium
ATTGTCGTAGTAGATTGTGTTGGAACAGGAGAAAATTATGCCGTTATTTCCCTGGGAAAAAATCCTAATGCTGATAAATTTTATGAACTTAATCAAAATATAGAAGGAATTGAACGTTATCCTTCTAAAATTTTAATGTCTGATAATGGGATGTTAGGACAAAATGCTTTTTTAGTATCCAAATTGTCAAAATCTAAGTATTTTAAAAAACCAACAATTAAACATATGCATACTAATCGTGATAAAGAATTAAATATTCAAAATATTGTAGAAGTACATCAAATGATAAATAAGTACTTTGAAAATTAAATAATTTTTTGAAATTCCAAAAGTTTTTTGTAAAATTAAATGAAAAGTGAAAAAGATAATCTAAATTGAATTTATAAAGTTAGATAATTAAATATTATACTAAAAGACTTCTCACTTGTTGAAAAGTACTTACTTTAAGCTTATATTAATGTTATATCTAGTTTTAAAAATAGAAAAATGAGAAATGATGTATGAATTAGAAAAAGACTTATCAATAGAAGAATTACTAAAATATAAAATGATAGTTGATGATAGAAAAAAAATCAGGTAGTAATTTGGATTTTATGGGCCTTAACAGGAGGTATTGGAAGAGAGCTTATCTATTTAGGATTAAAAGATTAGAAACTTATGCTTTTATAGTATTATAATAGTAGGATGGATACTTTATTACTTTCTTATTGAAATTTTTATAGTCTTAAGAATACAAATTTGATCTATATTTTTAGTGATTAATAGTTTAAAAGAAAATGAAATCAAAACAAAAGTATTAGTTTATAATGAAATGTTTAATTAATGTTTAGTAAATTAAATATATTTATTGAGAAGAAAATAAGTAAAAATTTAATAATAATAAATTTTTTACTTATTTTCTTCTCTTATTTTTTAGTTATATTACGTTATTATTTAAATATTAGTTTTTTATATTATTTTATTGATGGTTAATTTGTCTCAACAATGTTTCTTGTTAGTTTAATATAGCATGCAAATATCAAACATTATTAGATTATTTTTTTACCATTTGTTTTAGGATTTTTTGATGAGTTATTACAATATAATGGTAATTTTAAAATACAAAATTGTACTATTAGTGTATTATGGACAAAAACTTTCGATAAAAATTATTTAACAGCTTATATAATAGCTTTAAGTTTAGCATTAATAGTTATTTTAAGTTTAAAAATAATAGAAAATAAAAAAAAAGATAATATTAATATAATATTATTTTTTTTAATCCTAATAGTAGTTGAAGTAGTTTTCTTTCACAGATGAGTTGGAGGCAAAGATGATGTGATCCTAAAAATTAAGTTTGTGAAGTTGTTACAACAAATACTTTATATACAAATATAATTTTATTGAAAAATTATTTAAATTTTTCAACCTAAAAGGTAGCCTTTGAGCTATCTTTTTTAATACAGTAAAACAGATAAAAAAGAGAAAAATTGAAAAAAAATAAATAGTTTTTCAATTGCATTATTATTATTTATTGCCGTGTTTGGAATGACTAATATCCCAGCTAATTATTCATCACTAGGAAATAGTGCTATAGGATGGTTTGTTTTATTAGCCTTGTACTTTATTCCTTTAGCACTAGTTATTGGAGAATTAAGTTCGCACAAACTAGATTCTAAATCAGGAATGAATAGGTGGATATCATTAGATTTAAGTGAAAAATAGCCTTTTATTAGCTCATGGCATACTTTGTTGTGAATATCTTTTATTTACCAATGTTAGCTTCAAGAATACCAGTCTTATTTTCTTGGACGTTTATATTAACAAATTATACTTTAGATGATGTAGTAAATAGTTTAGGTAATATTGAAGGTATAATAAATACTGTGGACAATAAAATACTGTTTTTAGTATTAGCATTTGTTGTTTTAATTATTGCTTTAATTTTAGGAATATATTTTAAAAAAGTTGTTTCTATCATTGCTAAATTTATTGGTTGGACTAGTTTAATTATTACAGCTTTATTCATTATTTTAGGGATAGTTGGAACTTTATTTATGGGAGAACCGATAGTTAACCCAATAACATTCCAAAATTCTGCCCCTAAAATTAGTTTAACAGCTTTATCAACTTTTGCTTGGATTGTATTTGTCATTGCTGGAATTGAAACTATTGGATCATATACTCCGCATGTAGATAATGCCAAAAAAAGAATTCCACGAGGAGAATTAATGGCTTCAATCTTAGTAATAGGAGCTTATATTATTGGATTTATCACATTGAGTTTTAGTTTAACACCTAATCAAATTCTAGTAGATTCGCTGGAAAATATGATTCTTTTTATTAATTCTAAGCTTTAAAACAATACCAAAAATCATGAAATGTGATATTAAATGTGTTATAATTAAAATAGAATATTGTATATATTAAAATAGCTAGGAGTGTAAATGAAAATTATTATTAAAATTATGGGGATCCTTATGATAAGTGTAACTATCATATCAAATAGTTCACCAATTGTAGTACATGGACAAGAAGTATATGAAGATATAGAACAAAATATGCAAGAAAAAAAAGTAAATAAAGAAGAAAAAATAAAAGAGAGAAAAACAACAGGAGCAGAGTATGCAAAAAATATAGCATATGGGTGTGC
>JBKDZV010000031.1:0-63869 GCA_047971455.1 Mycoplasmatales bacterium
TAAAACAATTTGAATACTAACTGTTAAGTACTTGAATACTAAACTATAACTAAACACAAAAACGTAACAGAAATACAATACACATAAAAAACAAACACTATTTAATTAGGACGAAAATAAATTTTAAAAATGAAATTAGAGAAATAACCTATCAAAAAGGGGCTTTTAAGAAAAAAAATATTTTAAAATAAATTTTTTGAAATAAGGTTAAATATAAGTTAAAAAATTAATCTTTAAATGTGATATAAATTGATTAAAATATAATAAATTATGAAAGTAAAAATAAGCTAATAAAAAATAAAAATAATAAAAAAAATTAATTCATAAACTTATGAATTAATTTTTTAAAAAAGTTATTTAGTATATAATTAACTAAATACTGCTTAAGCATATGGATTTACTAAAGGTGTTGTTGCTTGAGAAAATGGGAACTCTGTATTTCCTTCAGCAAATGAATAAACAAGGATTCCATCTTTCCAATATTTATCTAAGCTATTTTTAACATCTATTTTAAATGTAAATTCATATTGAGTATTGGGTACTAAAGCTTTAGTTGTTGGTGTTAACATAACTGCTGTTTTAGCAGAACTAATATTTGTATCGTAATATGAGTTAGAAACTGTTTTACCATTTGCTGTTAATTTGAAATCTCTAGCACTATAAAAATCAAGATTTCCATCTCCTGTAATATTTTGAATTGTAGGTTTTACATTTTTATCAGTAGTAGAAAAATCAACAGTATAAATTAAAGTATCATTGGCAAAAGCATATTTTGAACCGCTTTCTGGTGCAATATTAGCAGTTAAAGTATAAGGTTCAGTTACTTCTGCTTGTAAAAGATTAATTGATGTTTCAGAAGTTGGATATTTATCTACACCATTACTAATTGATTTACTTGTAATTGAATCAGCTTTTGTAATTTCATCTTTAACTTTAATATTAAAGCTAAATGTATATTCTGTATTTTCTTTAATTCCACCTGATACATGTTGTGGAGTAACTGTATATGACATTGGATTAGTTCCATAAGTTGTTAAATAATTAGAAGCTTTAACTTCTTTACCATTTTCAGTAACTTTAACATTAGTAATTGAATTTTTAACTAAGTTAGTGTCGTCAATAGTACTTCTTACAATTGGATATGGATTAAATGATAGGTTTCCTCCATATTGTTCTGTAGAAAATGTAGTTTTATATTGTAATGTATCTCCGGCTTGTACATAAGAATTACCGTTTAAATTACTAACTTCTTGGTTAAGATTAAAAACTACTGGACTTGAATAAGCAGAAGCAGTTTTAATACTAAATAGTGTTACACAAGAAACTACAGCAAATGCTGCTATAACACTTAATGTTAATTTTTTTTTCATAATATCTCCCTTAAATTTTTTGTATTATAATTTTTATCTTTGTCATATTCATATGTAAAAGCTCATTTGTTTTTTTCATTTGTACGATGATAGTATAGCACAAAAAAAAATAAAAAAAAGTCTTATTTTAAAGAGTAAATCACTAAAAAATTATATTGTTATAAAGAAAATTTTTAAAAAATTTGAATACTAAGGGTTAAGTACTTGAATAGTAAAGTATAAGTAAAAACTAAAATGTAACAGTAATACAATAAAGATAAAAAACAAACACTATTTAATGAGGAGGAAAATAAATTTTAAAAATGAAATTAGAGAAATAAGCTATAAAAAAGGGGTTTTTAAGAAAAAAAATATTTTAAAATAAATTTTTTGAAATAAGGTTAAATATAAGTTAAAAAATTAATCTTTAAATGTGATATAAATTGATTAAAATACAAGAAATTATGAAAGTAAAAATAAACTAGTAAAAAATAAAATAGTAAAAAACTGAACTATAAATTTATAGTCCAGCCTCTTTTTAAGAATAAGGATTAACTAAAGATGTTGTTGCTTGAGAAAATGGGAACTCTGTATTTCCTTCAGCAAATGAATAAACAAGAATTCAATATTTTTAATTTTTACCTAGCTATATTTAACATCTATTTTAAAAGTAAATTCATATTGTGTATTGAGTAAGAAAGCTTTAGTTGCTGGTTTTAACATAACTGCCGTTTTAATAGAACTAATGCTTGTGTCGTAATATGAATTAAAGTCTTTGGATATAATTGATGTAATTACTTTAGCATCTATTATTTTATTATTAACTTTAATATTATAACTGAATGTATATTCTGTATTAGTTTTAATTCCACCTGATGAATATTGTGGAGCATAGTGTAGACTTGAGGATTAGTTCCATAAAAAATCTATATATTTAGATTTATCTACAATTTTATCATTTTTTATAACTTTAATATTAGTATTTAATCTTTATTTAAATTAGTATCATTAATAGTACTTTCAATTAATGGGTATGAATTAAATACTAATTTTCTCCTGTTTGGTGAGTTTAAAAAGGAATTTTATATTGTAAAGTATTACCTGTTTGTAAATACTTTATATTACATGATTAGTATAGCAATAAAAAAAGTCCTAATTTAAAGAGAAAATAACTAAAATTCTAATATTAGAATGAAGAATGAGTAATAAATTAATAACTAATATATATTTATTGAGATGGTTAACTGATTAAGTAATAGTAAAAGAATAAAAATCACAATAAAAAAGTAAATTATAAAATAGGTGAAATAAAAAAAGTAAAAAACAAAATTTAATCACTGAAATAGTGGTAAAAACTAAATATTTTGAATTAATAAAACTTTAAAATTTAATAAAAAAATAAAGTTAAATATAGGTTAAAATAAAACAAGATAAAATGTGATAAAAAAAGTAAAAAATTTAAGATTTTTTTAAGTATATATTTATAAGAAAAAAGTAAAAGTGCTATAATAAAGTTACAAAGGAGGCATTATGAGAAGAATAGAATATAAAATATATAAAGAAGAAAATAATCATCCTTTTATTGATTTAGTAGTAAAAAAAGAAGAAGATAAATATTTTATTGAAGAAAAAGTTAATAATCTTAAAATTGAGAATTTAAAACAAGAAGAAGTTAATGAAAAATTAAAAGAATTAGATGTTAAAGAAGAATTAAAATTAGAGATTAAAAAAGCTATGTTAGAAAAACAAATTGGTATTTTTGAACAAAAAATTCAAAGAATTGAAGATAAAACTGAAAATAAAGAAAAATTTATGACAAGATTAGAAAAAGAATTCGCTAAAATAGAAGATGAAATTGAGGAACGTTTTATTCAATTAGAAAATAGATTAGATGATATATTTAAAGATTGAAATTGAGTAATAATTAAATAGTAATTGAATTATGTGGGAGGGGTATATATAGTATGCCGTGGGAGGGAAACATAATATAATTACCCTAATATAAACTAAACCTAGACAATTGTCTAGGTTTTTTTATTTTTTAATAACTAATTAGTCAAATAAATTGTTAAAATAAAGGTATAAATTATATTAAAGGAGTAGTATGCAAAAAATTTTTTTCTTTGATGTTGATGAAACATTATTACCATTAGGAGAGCAAGGAATATCGGCTAAAAATAAGTATGCCATAGAGCAATTGCAGGCTAAAGGCCATGATGTGTATATAGCAACGGGAAAATCAATAATAATGATTGAAGATGTAGTAAAAGAATTAAAAGTTGATAAAACAATAACTTCAAATGGAAGCGTTATTCAAGAGCATGGGAAGATTATTTATTCTCAGCATATTTCAGAAAAAGAAATTTATGATTTTCAAAAAATGGTCAAGCAAACATCTAATTTGATGTTAGGGGGGCAAGGAAATTATGGTTCTTATTTATTAACCGAAAACCATGAAATTTATGAGAAAATAGTTAAACCAGTATTTGAAGATTTAAGTGTAACTGAATTAATCCAAACAGATAAAATAGAAGAGAATTTATATCAATTATGGATTTTAGGGAAAGTAGATGAAGTAATAATCAATGAAAATAAATATGATACTTTTCGCTGGGAAGACAATGCAATTGATATAATTTATAAGGGAACATCTAAGGCAAAAGCGATTAATTACTTATTAAATAATAAATATAAAAATCAAAAAGTTAAAACTTATGCTTTTGGTGATAGTTTGAATGATGTAGCGATGTTTAAGATTGTAGATTGTGCCGTAGCAGTATCCAATGCAAAAGAAGAATTAAAAGAAGTAGCTAATTATATTTGTAATAATTCGCAAAATGAAGGAATATATAATTTTTTAAAAGAGCATGAACTTATTTAAATAAATAAAATCTAAACAAATTCAAAAGTAAAGCGGTTATTTGTGGTATAATATAGTCATAGTAACATAAAATATTTGGAGGAAACATGAAACTTGTATCAATGAAAGAAATGTTAAAAAAAGCACAAGCAGGAAAGTATGCTGTAGGACAATTTAATATAAATAACTTAGAATGGACTAGAGCAATCTTAGAAGTAGCTAAAGAAACAAAATCACCAGTTATTTTAGGAGTAAGTGAAGGAGCTGCTAAATATATGGGAGGGTTTAAAACAGTTGCTAATATGGTTAATGGATTGATGGAAGATTTAGAAATAGATGTACCAGTTGCATTACATGTTGATCATGGTCAAACTTTTGAAAGTTGTAAAACAGCTATTGAAGCAGGATTTACTTCAGTTATGATTGATGGTTCACATCATCCAATTGATGAAAATATTGCTATGACTAAAAAAGTTGTAGAATTTGCTAAAGAATATGATGCAAGTGTAGAAGCAGAAGTAGGAACAGTAGGAGGAGAAGAAGATGGAGTTATTGGAGGAATCCAATATGCTAATCCCCAAGAATGCGATAGAATGGTAAAAGAAGCAGGAATTGATGCTCTAGCTGCAGCATTAGGTTCAGTACATGGAGAATATAAAGGAGAACCAGTTTTAGGTTTTGATGAAATGCAAGAAATTTCAGAATTAACTAAAGCACCTTTAGTATTACATGGAGGAAGTGGAATACCAGAAGGACACATTAAAAAGGCTATTGAAAGAGGACATGCAAAAATAAATGTTAATACAGAATGTCAACAAGCATTTACCAAAGCAACTAAAGCCTTTTTTGAAAGAGGAGAAACAGCTTATGATCCAAGAAAAGTTTTAGCCGATGGAAAAGAAGCAATTAAAGATGTTGTAAGATATAAAGTAGAAGAATTTGGTTCAAAAGGTAAAGCATAATTAATAAAAATTAAATAATAATTGAGTTAAACCAAAAGGTTTAACTTTCTTAATATATAAAGGAGAAATTATGAAAGAACAAATAACAAAAATATCAGAAAAAACATTGGATAATGTTATTCAAGATTTACAAGATGTTGTAAGAATACCATCTGTAAGAAATTTAGAAGATAAAGCTAAAGGAGCTCCATTTGGTACACAAATAAGAAAAGCTTTGGATACAGTTTTAGCAAAAGCTCAAGATTATGGAATGCGAACTTATGTTGATCCTGAAGGATATTATGGATATATTGAAGTAGGTCCAAAAGATGCTAAAGAAATGGTAGGAATAGTTGGACATTTAGATGTTGTTCCTGCTGGAGATGAAGAACAATGGACAGAAGCTCCAGCTTTTTCAGGAGAAATAGTAGATGAAAAATTAGTGAGTCGTGGTTCATTAGATGATAAAGGACCAGTTATTATTAATTTACATGCTGTAAAAAATTTAGTAGATTTAGGTGTTGAATTTAAAAAAAGAGTTAGAATAATTTTAGGAACTGCTGAGGAAACTACTTGGGAATGTATGGATAAATATTTAGAAAAAGAAGAAAAACCAACAATTTCATATTCTCCTGATGCTAATTTCCCATTAATTCATGCGGAAAAAACAATTATTCAATTTGATGCTAATATTAAATCTAGCGCAGAATTTGAAGTAGAATCATTAGGTGCTTATAATGCTGTAGCTGATAAAGCAATTTATCGTGGAAGTAAAGTATCAGAATTAATAGCAGAATTAGAAAAATTATCATATGAATATGAAAAAATAAGTGATAAAGAAGTTAAAGTTATTGGAAAAGGTGCGCATGCTATGGCTTGTCATTTAGGAATAAATGCGATTGCTAGATTGTGTATTGCTTTAAATAATATTGGCGAAACTTCACCAGCAGTAGAATTTATTGCTACTTATGTTAAAGAAACACATGGTGCTGAATTAATTCAAGGTGAAATTAAAGATGAAATCAGTGGAGAGTTAAAATTTAATATTGGTAGAATGCTTATTAAAGATGGAAATGAAAATATTGGAATGGATACAAGAATTCCAGTTTTAGTAGATGAAAAAGAAATATTAAAAAAATATAAAACTCTAATCGAAGAAAATGGTTTTGAATATGTGCATGGTAAAACACAAGACAAATTATATGTAGAGGAAGATTCATTTTTAGTATCTACTTTAATGAAAGTGTATAAAGATGTAACAGGAGAAGTTGATGCTAAACCTTTGACAAGTGGTGGGGGAACATATGCTCGTGCTTTAGACAATTGTGTAGCATTTGGTTGTGTTTTTGAATCACAAAATATGATTGATAAAATGCACCAACCAAATGAATGTTTTGAACTTAAATTTTTACAACCAGCGTTAGAAATATACACTAATGCGATTAATGAATTATTAAAATAATAACAAATAAATAATAAAAAAACTAGTAGATTATTTCTACTAGTTTTTTTATTAAAAAAATTTAAATTTTACGAATATCTTTAGAACGAGAATCAGCAAAATAAGCAATAACATCTAAATTTTTAGCAATAAATCGACCATTTATCATATATTTTTCATTAACTAAACGTTTTTTAATTTGAGCACCAACATTAATAATATCAGGATTATGGGATAAAATTAATTCTGATGTTTTAGTACAAATAATTTGACTAGCAACATTATTAATTAAAGGCACATCATAATCTTTATCAACAGTATAAGATATTTTATCTTTATTAATTGTAAAACGATCTTGTTTACGATTGCGATCTCCAAGAGAAATTAAATTGATATTATCAGTACTTAGAATATTAAGTGAAAAATTGTTATATTTAGAAATTTGTTTATAAGAATCACCTTCAATATCTAACCCACACATCATCATATTAGAAATAGAGTATGAAGAAGACATTGTAGAAAATTTATAACCAAATTCTTCATGTTTATAACCAATTAAAAAAATTGTTGCACCATAATATAGTTTTTTTGTTTCTAACTCAATCATTTTATCCATTATCACTCCTTTACTTAAGCATTTGTATATTTAAAGTATAACACAGATTTTAGAAATAGACAATCTAAGAACGTAAAATAAACAAAAAAATATTAAAACCTCTAATTTTAAAAGCTTTAATATTTTTTTGGTGGAGATGACGGGAATCGAACCCGTGTCCAAAGATACTCCCTATATAAAATCTACAGTTTATTTTATTTTATAGTTTTTAAATAAGTAGGACTAAAATAAACAAAAGTTTACTTATCGAGCTTTTAAAATGTCCATAAATATTCAAAGCAAATAATTATGTAATCTCATTTAAATGACACGAGATATTACCAATGAGAAAAGTAATAAAACGTGAGAGTCGACTTATATCTATGCGACTGCTAATTTAGTATCGTTTCCGATTAATTTAAAGTTTGGTTTTTAACATCGCCATGATGACTGCCTTTATATAAAGATATAACTCTGTCGAAGCCTTGACATCCCCATATAGATATTATAACATCTTTAAACAAGAATAGTAAAAAAATAATAAGATATTTTAAAGTTTACTGCGCTTTAAAATTTTAATAATAATATAATTAAATTCTTCTTTACGAGAAATGAATAAAGCAGGATCAGCTTTAGCAACAGCAATCACTTTTTTTAAAATTTCTTTATCACCTACTGAAATTTTGTATTTTCTACGATACATAGCTTTTTTAATTTTTTGATCATGAAAAGCTATGTATTTTTCTAATTTTGTATTCATATAATCCTTAATAAGTATTTTTAAATATTATAACATATTATATAGCAAAAATGTTTATATGTGATATTTTTTAAAACTTAAATTTAGAACTATAAATACAATTTATGAAATATGGTATAATTTATATGATAAATAAATCATAAAGGAGTAGTTTGTTTTTAAATATCAAGACCGAATATAATTTTTTAACTAGTTTATGTAAACTTGAAGAATTAATAGATTTTGCTAAAGAACAAGAATTAAAATGTTTAGGAATAGTAGATAAAACATTTAATGTTAGCAATTTAAAATTTATTCAATTATGTCAAGCAAACAATATTAAACCACTTATAGGAGTAGAAAAAAGTATTAAAAATAGTAATGTTTTTAATGTAACTTTTTATGCTAAAAATGAACTAGGTATTGAATATTTAAATAAATTACCAAAAGAATTAAAAAGTTTAGATACTATTGATTTAACTAATATAAGTTTAGTCATTAAAATTGATAAAATAATTCAACTTAAAAATTTAACAAAAACATCAACTGATTTATTAAAAGCTGATGATGTTTATTTAAAATATAACGAAAACTTATTCTTAAGTTTATTAGAAAATGAAGTTGAACAAGAAATTTTAAACTTAGTTAAAAATAAAATGATTTATGATGAAGAAATTTGTTTTATTCAAGCAGAAGAACTTGAAGCTTATATTGCTTTGCGAGCTATAAAGGCTAATACTAAATATTTAGAAGAAAAAGTAAATAAAGATAAATATAAACACTTATCATTTGAAAGTAAAATTAAAAAAATTACACATATTGATAGTACTATTTTAACCAATACTAAACATTTAATCCAAAATATTCAAGCATATAATCTAAAGTATGATTACCAAGAAACTTTAAATTTTGAACAATATAAAAATGTTAATATTTCTGAATTATTAACCGCTAAACTAACTAAATACTTAGAAGCAGAAAATCTAAGAGAAAAAACTCAAATTTATCAAACAAGATTATTTTATGAAATAGAAGTTATTAACAAGTTAAATTTTGTAAATTACTTTTTAATTATGCAACAAATAATAAATTATTGTAATGAAGAACAGATTAAATATGGTTATGGAAGAGGTTCAGCGGCTGGTTCTTTAGTTTGTTTTTTATTAGATATAACTAAATTAGATCCGGTGAAATATAGTTTATATTTTGAGAGATTTTTGAATTTAAAAAGAGTAGGATTACCAGATATAGATTTAGATGTTAGTGATATCCATCGTCAACAAATTATTAATTATTTAATAACATATTATGGCGAAAATAAAGTTGCTAAAATTTATACAATAAATAGATATTTAGTAAAATCAGCTTTTAATGATTTAGCTAAAACATTAGATTTTAACAAAGAATTAACTAAAAAAATTTCGCAAAATTTATCCTCTCAATTAACGTTTGAACAAAACATTGAAAAGAATTATAAATTTTTTGGAAAATATTTAGCTGATCCTAAATTTGATTTTTTAAGAGAAGTAATTGCTAAAATTGAAAATTTACCAAAAACAAGTTCCATTCATGCCGCAGGAATCATAATTTCAGCAATTGATGTTCAAAAACTTGGATATTTAGATCCAACTAATCAAGTGCTTTATAATGAAGCTAAAACATTAGAACAAAATGGCTTTATTAAATTTGATTTATTAGCTTTAGCAAATTTATCATTTATTAGTGAATTAGAAGCAGCTATAAAAGAAGTAAATCCCAAATTTGATGCTGCTAAAATTCCTTTAACTGAGCCATTAGTCTATAAAAATTTAAGTTTAGCGAAAACTTTAGGAATTTTTCAATTAGAATCAACAGGTATTAAAAATTTATTACAAAAATATAAGCCAAAAAAATTTACAGATATTGCCATTATAATTTCTTTATACCGTCCAGGACCAATGCAAAATATTGAAACTTATTTAAAAAATAAAACTAATTATCCTAAAATTAACTATTTACATGATAATTTAAAACCAATTTTGGAACCAACATACGGAATTTTTATTTATCAAGAGCAAATAATAGAAGTAGTCCAAATTGTTGCTAAGTTTACCTTACAAGAAGCTGATGTCTTTCGAGTAGCAATTTCTAAAAAGAATAATGATAAACTTCAAGAACAAAAAGTAAAATTTTTTAAACAAGGGCAAAGAAACGGGTATAGTGAACAACTTTTAAATAAATTATTTAATGATATTGAAAAATTTGCTAATTATGGATTTAATAAAGCCCATGCTTATTCTTATGCACGTTTAATTTATCAATTAATGTATCTTAAAAGTAAATATCCAACAATCTTTTATAATAAGTTGTTTAAAACCAATATAAATTCTCCGCAAAAAGAAGAATTTTTAATAGAATTATATTCTAATAATATTATTGTTCAAGCCCCAAGTATTATTGAGTGTAGTTATGAAAATATTATTGCTCGAGGAAAAATAGTTTTAGGACTTAATAATCTTCAAGGAATTAATAATATAAAGTTAAAAGAACTGAATGCTAAAGTAAATGAATTTAAAGCAAATAATGATTTTTCCAAACTTAATTGTGAAGAAATTTTAAAAAATTGTATAATTCCAATGGAATTTACTAAAGAAGAATTACAATCATTAATTCATAGCGGATTTTTAGATGAATTAATGATTAATCGGAAATCTTTGGAAAGGACACTACTTAAGTATGATAATGAAACTTTAAAAATTTTAAATTTAACTGGTGAAACTTTAAAATTACAATTAGTAGAAGATTATAGCTTTGCTCAAAAAATTGAATTAGAACAAAAATCCTTAAACTTTAATATAAAATATACATCTAAAAACTATTTAATTTTAAAAATGCAGCGAAAATATAAAAATGAAAAATTAACTAACTTAACATATTTACAAAAAGATTTACAGCTATATAAAGATTATTTTATTTTAGGGTTATTAGTAAAAGTTACAGAAATAACTACTAAAAATCGAGAAAAAATGGCATTTTTAATAATAAAATATCATAATTTTGAAATAGAACTTGTTTGTTTTAAAGAAGAATATCAAAAGTATGCCAAGTTATTAAAAAGCCAAGAAAAACTACAGATTTTTAAAATTCAAAAAAGTAAAAAAGAAACATTAGTCGTAAAAGAAATTATAACTTAGTAAACAAAGGAGTAAAATGAGAGATATTTATATTTTAGCAATTGAAAGTAGTTGTGATGAAACTTCGATTGCGATTGTTAAAAATGGTGTGGAAGTAGTAGCACAAGTGACTAATACCCAAATTAAAGCATTTGAAGATTTAGGAGGAGTAGTTCCTGAAATGGCTTCAAGAATGCATGCTGATAATATTTTTTATGTATATGAACAAGTATTACAAGAGGCTAAGATAAGTATTGAACAAATAGATGCCCTGGCTGTTACCCAAGGTCCTGGATTAATTGGATCTTTAATTGTGGGAGTTAACTTTGTAAAAACTTTATGTTTAATACATAAGAAACCACTAATTGCTGTTAATCATATGAAAGCCCATATTTATGCTATTAAATTAGAAGAAAAAATAAAGTTTCCCCATTTATCACTAATTATCAGTGGAGGTCATACCGAACTTATTTATTTGACTAAAAATTTAGAATTTAAAAAAATCGGGCAAACTTTAGATGATGCAGTAGGTGAAAGTTATGATAAAGTAGCTAGATTATTAAAGCTGTCTTATCCTGGAGGACCAATAATTGATAATCTAGCTAAGTTAGGAGAAGACACCTATCAATTACCAGTACCAAAAGATGATAAAACTTTAGATTTTAGTTTTAGTGGTTTGAAATCTGCGTGTTTTAATACAATAAATACGAATAAAATGAAAGGTATAATGATTAATCAAGAAAATTTTTCAACTTCATTTCAAAATATTATTGTAAAAATTTTGTTAAAAAAATTTGATTTAGCCTGTCAAAAATATCCAGCCCAACAATATAGTATTGTAGGAGGTGTTAGTGCAAATAGTCAAATTCGAGAAGAATTTAATAAAAAATATCCCAATTTAATCATCCCTTCCTTAAAATATACAACTGATAATGGAGCAATGATAGGAGCAATTGCTTATGAGCAATATTTACAAAATGACTTTGTACAAGATATTATTAACTTTGATGCTAATCCGGCTTTGGAAATTGATTAATTATTAAGTTCAGTAAAAAACTTAACTTAAATATTGTATAATATAAGTGTAGGCTTTATAACAGTGCTGAAGTACTAAAATAGTAAAAAATTTTCAAAAAATCTTAATTTTTGTCATTATAATTAGTATGCTTAAGTCGGTTTGGGTATGTTTATTCAAAAAAGCAATATGAAGCTCAAAACTGTTATAAAATAAAAAATATTTCTTGTAATATTTATAGTAAACAAAGAGTGTTAATTAGTACTAGATATTAATATTGACTTACTAAAGGCGTTAATATACTCCTTTAAATGAGGTAACTAAAAATAAACTGTAGTGCATTGATTTTAATCAAGTGACAATAATTTGAATTAGAATTTACATTACAAAATTAAGAGGAGGTAAGATGTTTTTTTTATTTGGTTTTAAAATTAAAAATAAAATTCACAAAACTGTAAAATATCAGGCGTGCCCTAAATGTGAAACCCAAGAATATGAATTATTATCATGGCGAGATTGGTTTCACTTGTTTTATATTCCCATAGCTCCTGTGGAGAAAAAAAGATACTATTTACATTGTACAAAATGTGGAGATTACTATCAGATTAATGAACAAGAATTTATGGAATTATTAAAGAACTAAGAGGTAGAAAATGAAGGATTTATTACAACAATTAAATATTGATGATGAGCATAATGAATTACAAATTAAAGATGTAAAATATAATTTAAAAACTAAAGAGATTACAATTATACTTCAAGGAAATAATATTTTACATTATGATTTATTTATGGAACTTAAAGCTAAACTAACTGATTATTTAGAATTAACTGATGAATTTGTTGTTCATTATTATTACCAATGTCAAAAGCAAATCTATGAAGCTATAACCTTAATAAGTTTTTATAAAGAAGTTTTAAAAAATAATAAAGATTTAAATTTATTATTAGCTAATACTACAATTGAAGTAGTCAAAGAAACTAACACAATAATTTTTGATTTAGACAATAAATATGATGAAAAAATTATTAAAGTTCAAGAAACTAAAATAAGCAAAGAATTAGCAAAATTTGGTTTTAAAGACATAAAGTTTACCTATCATCAAAAGGAAGTTACTCAAGAATTTAAAGAAAAAATGGAACAACGAATTAAAGAATCAGAAGCGAAAATTATTCAAAATTCAGAACTTGTACAAACTAAAAAATCAATGAAAAAATTATTATTTGGTGAAGACTTTACAGCATCAGTTTTAGTAGATATTAAAGATATTGTCAATCCCCAAAATCAAATTAGACGTGTAACATTTAAAGGAGTAGTATTTAATTACGAACTACGTGAACTTAAAAAATCTTCACTTTTAACAATGATGGTAAGTGATGATACTTCTACAATTATTTGTAAAACTTTTACTGGTTTTGGTGGTAAAAGTCCAACAGTTAGTGAATTATCAATGATTAGTAATGGCATGGAATTATTAATAACTGGTACTAAAAACTATGATAAATTTATTGGTGATGATATTATTGAACTAGACTCAATTACAATTTTAAATAAAAATCAAGAAATAACTCAACGCCAAGATGAAGCGGAAAATAAACGTGTTGAATTACATGTTCATTCTAAAATGAGTACTAATAATGGTATAAGTTCGATGGACAGTTATATGGCTATGGCTAAACATTTTGGTCATCAAGCAATTGCGATTACTGATCATGATGGAGTTCAAGGTTTTGTTGATGCTGAAAAAGCTGCTAAAAAGTATGGCATAAAACCTATTTATGGAGTTGAGGCAACAGTTGTGGATACGCCAATTGTTGTTCGTAATGCTACTGATGTTAATATTCAAGCCCAAGAATATACAATTTTTGATTTAGAAACAACAGGATTAAGTGCTAATTTTAATAAATTAATTGAAATAGGAGCAGTAAAAATTAAAGAAGGAAATATTATTTCTCGTTTTCAAACTTTTATTAAAATTGCTGAACCATTAAGTGATTTTACGACTTCTTTGACCGGTATTACCAATGAAGATATTCAAACTGGAATATCTTTAAAAGAAGGTTTAAAACAATTTAAAGAATATTATCAAGGAACAACATTAGTAGCGCATAATGCAACTTTTGATTATCAATTTTTAAACAAAAATGAACGAACAGTTTTACAACAAAGTGTTAATGTGGAAATATTAGATACGTTAGAACTATCTAGAATTTTAAATCCTGAAAATACATTTCATTCTTTAAAAATTTTAACAAGAAAATATGGTGTACAAATGGATGCCTCTTCTCATCACCGTGCTGATTATGATTCAGAAAAATTGGCAGAATTATTTATAGCTATGTTAGCCCAAATTAAAAAAGATTACCCTGAATTTATTAAACTTAATGATTTAAATCAAACAGATATTAATAAGACTCGTGGATTCCACGAATTAATTTATGTAAAAAATCAAAAAGGTTTAGCCGATTTATACAAATTAGTTTCTGATGCCCATACTGTAGATTATTTATTAGAACCTCGAATTAGAGTAGATTATATTAAGCAAAATCAACAAAATTTTTATGTTGTTGGAAGTGGTTGTGTTAAGTCTAAACTAGTTGATTATTATTTAAATAAAACAATTGAAGAATTAACAGATTTAATAAAATATTATGATTTTATTGAACTTCATCCGCAAGAACAATATGCTGAATTAATTAAAGCCGATACTTTTAAAAGTTTAGCAGATGTACAAACTATGCACCAAACATTAATTTCAATTGCTAAGGAAGTCGGTACTCAAGTTATTGCTTCTTCTAATGCCCATTTTATTAATCCTAATTTATATAAAATTAAAGAAATTTTAATGGCTAAAGATTTACGTTTTGATAAAGTTAGAAAAAATCGTAAAACAGGAGAAGAATATTTTCCCGATGTTGATAAATTTAATTCATTACAAGAACAAAAAACAGAAAAATTTAAACATCAATATTATTATACAACAGAAGAAATGTTAGCAACCTTTGACTATTTGGATGAAAAAACTGCCTATGAAATAGTTGTAGAAAATACTAACTTATTGGCTGATTCTGTAGATGAATTAAAAATAGTTCCTGATGAACTATATACTCCAGAAATTGCGGGAGTAGACGAAAAATTAACTAATATGGTTTATGAACATGCTAAAAAAATTTATTCAGATGACTTGCCAGAATTAGTAGTTAAAAGAATTGAAAAAGAAGTAAATTCTATTACTAAGTATGGATTTTCAGTTATTTATTATATTTCACATAAATTAGTAAAACATTCATTGGATAATGGTTATTTAGTTGGTTCACGAGGATCAGTTGGTTCTTCAATTGTAGCAACTTTTATGGATATTACTGAAATAAATCCATTGCCACCACATTATATATGCACTAAATGTCAACATCATGAATTTTTTACTGAAGGAGAATACGCTTCAGGATTTGATTTACCGGACAAAAAATGTCCCACTTGTCAAGAAAACATGCGAAAAGATGGACAAGATATTCCGTTTGAAACTTTCTTAGGGTTTGAAGGAGATAAAGTTCCAGATATTGATTTAAACTTCTCAGGAGAATTTCAAGGTCAAGCCCATGATTATGTACGTGGTAAAGATAAATTAAATGATGATGAATTATTTGATTATGAACATGCTTTTCGTGCTGGAACAATTGGAACATTAGCCGAAAAGACAGCGTTTGCTTATACTAAGAATTATTTTGAATTACAAAATATAACTCCTCGTAAAAGTGATATTTTATTTTATTCTAAAGAATGTGAAGGAATTAAAAGAACGACCGGACAGCATCCTGGTGGAATAATTGTTGTACCTAATCATTTAAATATTTATGATTTTACAGCGATACAATATCCAGCTAATGATAAAAAACAACCATGGCGAACAACCCATTTTGATTTTCATTCAATTCATGATAATTTATTAAAATTAGATATTTTAGGACATGATGATCCAACGATGTTAAAAAAATTATATGACTTAACAAATATTGATCCAAAATATTTAGATGTATCAGATGAAAAAATTATGCAGTTATTTACTTCGACCGAATCATTAGGAATTAATGACCCTGAATACTTTTCATTAGGAACCTTAGGCGTACCAGAATTTGGAACCGATTTTGTTATGGGGATGTTAAAAGAAACTAAACCAGCTAGTTTTTCTGAGTTAGTTCAAATTTCTGGATTATCTCATGGAACTGATGTTTGGTTAGGAAATGCTCGAGATTTAATTGAAGATGGAACTTGTGTTTTAAAAGATGTGATTGGTTGTCGTGATGATATTATGGTTAATTTAATGTATCAAGGAATTGAAGCTAAAAAAGCTTTTTCAATTATGGAAAATGTCCGTAAAGGAAAAGGATTAACTCCAGAAGAAATTGCCGTTTTAAACGCTAATAATATTCCTAAATGGTACATTGAATCATGTCAAAAAATTAAATATATGTTCCCTAAAGCTCATGCGGCTGCTTATGTTTTAATGGCCTTAAGAATCGCCTATTATAAAGTATATTATCCACTTGAATATTACTGTGCTTATTTTTCATCACGAGTTGATGATTTTGATCCAGTTTCAATGTTAAAAGGAGAAAAATCCTTAAAAAAACGTATTGAATTATTAAAAGAATTTGATTCAGATTTATCAGAAATCAAAAAAAAATCCTTAACAAATTCTTTAAAGATGTCTTTAGAAATGGTAGAACGTGGCTTTGAATTTTTAAAATTTGATTTAAATAACTCCCAAGCTTTTGAATTTACAATTGATAAAAAAAGCAACGGCTTAATTATGCCCTTTTCAATTATTGATGGATTAGGAGAAAAAGAAGCCCAAAGAATTGTCGAAGAACGAGAAATAAGTGAATTTGCTACTAAAGAAGATTTAAAAAAACGAACAAAAATTAAAGCTAAATCAATGGAACAATTAGAGTTTTTTGGAGTATTAGAAGGGCTGGATGAATCTAACCAAATGAGTTTATTCTAAAGTAAGGAGCAATAATATGACCAAAGAATATCAAAATTTAAAAGTTTTATTAAAAGAATTAAAATTAAATTCCAAGCAAATTTATACAATTGTAGCTTATATTTTAAGCATAGTATGTGCTCTAAGTATTGTTAATTATTTAATAATTAAATATCATAGTCTTTTATTTTTAAGTTTATATATAATAATATTTATAGTTTTTACACTTATATATGCTAAAGTTATTGTAAAAGATAAAACATATTATCAAATTATTGCTAAACTAAATAAATATGCAAAAGAAAATAAGATTTCTAACAAAGAGTATATGCCGAGTATTTTTTTAAGCCCTAAAAAAGTTAAGAAGTTTAAAATAGTAATAAAGGATCCAATTACTATTTTACGAACTGCTAAAACAGAAGCAGAGTTTAAAGAAGAATTAACAAAATTTTATAATAATTTAAAATAAATGCTGGTGAATTTAGAAGTCTTTGCCCAAGTAAGTATAGTTAAAGTTAATATTTTAATTGGGGAAATTTCTTTAAGTAAAACTTTAATCTTAAAAGATTATTATAAGATTAAAAGATAATAAACAATAAATAAACAAGAGGAGAAATATGAATAACGTATATGATGAATTGCAAGCAAGAGGGTTAATTAACCAACAAACCTCAGATAATATAAAAGCTGTATTACAAGAAAGTCAAACAGTGTATTGTGGCTTTGATCCAACAGGAGATTCTTTACATGTTGGTCATTTATTACCAATAGTAATTTTAAAACATTTTGAAAACTATGGTCATAAAAATATTGCAGTAGTTGGAGGGGCTACTGGATTAATTGGTGATCCTTCTGGTAAAAAACAAGAACGAGTATTAAATACAAAAGAAACAGTTTTAGCATATAGTGATTTAATTAAGACCCAATTAGTTAAGTATTTAAATAAAGATAATACAACGTTTGTAAATAATATTGATTGGTTTGGGAAATTATCAGCTATTGACTTTTTACGAGATTTTGGGAAAAATTTTGGAATAAATTATATGATAAATAAAGATTCAGTTGCTTCACGCTTAGAAAGTGGCTTATCTTATACTGAATTTTCTTATACCATTATTCAAGCGATGGATTTTGCACATTTATATGAAAATTATAATTGTAAATTTCAAATTGGAGGTTCTGATCAATGGGGAAATATCACATCAGGATTAGAACTTATTCGTAAAAGAAATGAAGCTAGTGAAGCTTATGGGATTACAGTTCCATTAGTTACTAAAAGTGATGGAACAAAATTTGGAAAAACAGAAGGGGGAGCAATTTGGTTAGAAAGTGAAAAAACTTCACCTTATGATTTTTATCAATTTTTTGTTAATACAGAAGATAAAGATGTTATAAAATATTTAAAAACTTTTACTTTTTTACCGTTAGAAGAAATTGCTAAATTAGAACAATCACTTCAGGAAAAACCATTTTTACGAGAAGCTCAAAAAGCACTAGCTAAAGAATTAACAATTTTTGTGCATGGAACAGAGGCTTTAACTACTGTACTTAAAATCTCAGAAGTTTTATTTTCTGGCAACTTACAAGAATTGACAGGTCAACAAATACGAGATAACTTTAAAACAATGGATCAAACAATCGTTAATGAAGAATTAAATATTATTGATTTATTAAT
The DNA here is from genome assembly GCA_047971455.1 of Mycoplasmatales bacterium. Taxonomy (GTDB): domain Bacteria; phylum Bacillota_I; class Bacilli_A; order UBA3375; family UBA3375; genus JBKDZV01. Next base: position 18,753 of record JBKDZV010000031.1, read on the forward strand.
TAAAGTAGAATTAGCATCATCTAAAAGAGAAGCAAGAGAGTTTATAAATAATCAAGCAATTAAAGTTAATGGAGAAGTTATTAATGATGAAAATCAAATAATTACTAAAAATTTAGCGATTGAAAATGAATTTTATTTAATTAAAAGAGGAAAAAAAAAATACGCTTTTATAAAATATGAATAAATAAAATAAAAAATTTTAATTATTAAAAATCTTACTTACAAAATATGTTATTATATATACATGATAAATAAATTAAAAATAAATAAAATAAATAAATATTATCTTGGTGTTTTAAATGAACAAGGACAAAGGGGAAGTATTTATATTGCTGAAGTATCAAATTTTTATATTAGTGATTTAACAAAATATTTTCAAGAAAATGATATTATTTATGGTAAAAAAATTGGAATGTACAAGCAAACAATATCATATTCTTTAAAAATTGGACATGATGAAAAAGAAGCTAAATATGAAAATGGTGGTGGTTTTTTAGTATTAAAAAAATTCTTAAATGACTTTGAAAGGAAAGAAAATGATAAAATTAAATAAAAAATATGTTAATCAATTTGTAGCAGAACAAGAAATAAAAAATTATGAAGAAATTGTTAAATTAAATAATCAATTATTAGTAGAAAAAAAAGGTGTAGGAAATGATTATTTAGGTTGGATAGATTTACCAACAAACTATAATAAAGAAGAGTTTGAAAATATTAAAAAATCTGCTCAAAAAATTCAATCCGATTCAGAAGTTTTAATTGTTATTGGAATAGGTGGTTCATACTTAGGAGCAAAAGCAGTAATTGATTTATTAAATCATTCATTTTATAATGAAGTAGCTCAAACTAAAGTATATTTTGCAGGACATAATATGTCTTCAACATATATGAAAGAATTAGAAGAAGTAATACAAGATAAAGATTTTTCAATTAATGTTATTTCTAAATCAGGAACAACAACTGAACCTGCAATTGCTTTTAGACATTTTAAAAAATTATTATTTGCTAAATATGGAGCAGCAGCGAATGAACGAATTTATGCTACAACTGATGCTAATAAAGGAGCATTAAAAGAACAAGCTATCGCTAATAAGTGGACTACATTTGTTGTTCCCGATAATGTTGGAGGAAGATTTTCCGTTTTAACAGCTGTAGGATTATTGTCAATTGCAGCAACTGGTATTAATATTGATGAATTAATGCAAGGAGCCCAACAAGGTCAAAAGTTATATAATAATGAGAATTTATTAGAAAATGATGCTTATTTATATGCGGTTTTAAGAAATATTTTATATACTAAAGGAAAAGATATTGAAATTTTAGTAGGATATGAACAAAAATTACAGTATTTTAATGAATGGTTTAAACAACTTTATGGAGAAAGTGAAGGAAAAGATCAAAAAGGAATTTTTCCAGCATCTGTAATTTTTTCAACAGACTTACATTCAATGGGACAATACATTCAAGATGGAAGAAGAAATATTTTTGAAACAGTTATTAATGTCAAAAATGTTGAAAAAGATATAACAATTGAAGCTGAAGCTAATGATTTAGATGGGTTAAATTATTTAGCTGGTAAAGAAGTATCATATGTTAATCAAAAAGCTTATGAAGCAACAGCAATAGCTCATAATGCGGGAAATGTTCCCAATATAGTAGTAGAAATTGATAAATTAGATGCCCAAAATGTTGGACAATTAATTTACTTTTTTGAAAAATCATGTGCAATGAGTGGTTATATCTTAGGTGTTAATCCCTTTGATCAGCCAGGAGTAGAAGCTTATAAGAAAAAAATGTTTGAATTATTAAAAAAACCAGGATTTTAAACTTAATTTGTAATATATTAAGACTTAGATATAAGTCTTTTTTTATGATAATAAATTATCTATAATTAAAATGAGCAAGAAAATTAAAAAAGTGTTAAAATATTAAAGGAAATTAATAAATATAATAGTAAAGGGGATATATGGAATTATCAGGTTTTTGGTTAGTATTTTGGTTTGTAATTGTATTTATCTTAGGAGGAGTAGCAGGACTATTTCTTTCAAGATTAACAATTAAAAGTTATTTCAAAAAAAATCCACCGATAACAGAAGAAATGATAGCAACTATGATGACTTCTATGGGTCAAACACCAAATCGTAAAAAAATTAAACAAATAATGAAAAAAATGAATAACCAATAATTTAATAAAAAAAAGGTAGATTTCTATCTTTTTTAATTTTTTACTAAAACTTGGAGGTATCATGTACATAACAGTAGAAGGGGTAATAGGAGCTGGAAAAACTACCTTAACAGCAATGATTGGCAAAGAACTTGATTGTAAGATGTTTTATGAAGTAGTAGAGGAAAATCCATTATTAGAAAAGTTTTACCAAAATCAAGAAAAATGGGCCTTTCAAACTGAAATGTTTTTTTTAACAAGTCGTTATCAACAACTAAAAGAAATTGATAAACTTTCACAAAGTCAAAAGCAAAAAATTGTAGCAGATTATAATATAATGAAAAATTTAATCTTTGCTAAAGAAACATTAAATGAAATAGAATATCAAAAATTTTTACAAGTTTTTGAAATATTAATTAGCTCTATGGTTGAAGCTAATTTAGTAATTGTCATTAATTCTTAAATAAAAACCTTAAAAAAAAATATCAAAAAAAGAGGTCGAGAATATGAAAAGTCTATATCAGATTTATATTTAGACCACTTAATAAAAGCTTATCAAGAATATATTAAATTATTACAAAAAAATTATCAAAATCAAGTATTAATAATTAATGGTGATGATTATGATTTTGTTAATCAAAAACAAGATTATCAAAAAGTAATGAATCTTATCAGAGCTAAAATAAAGGAGTTAAATGAATAATAATATTAAAGAAAATACGATAATTTCAATTGCTGGAATGGTAGGAGTAGGGAAATCAACGTTAAGTAAGAAATTAGCCCAAAGACTTAATTTTAAATTATCTTTAGAAGAAGTAGATAATAATCCTTATTTAGATAAATATTATCAAGATTTTAGCCGTTGGGGATTTCATTTGCAAATATTTTTCTTAACCAGTCGTTTTAAAGAATTAAAAAAAATGTTTGAACAAGGTAGTATTGGTTATATTCAAGATCGAACAATTTTTGAAGATTTAGAAATTTTTGCTAAAATGAATTATGATAATCAAACAATGTCTAAAGAAGATTATGAAACATATAAAGCATTATTTGAATCAATGGTTATGACACCTTTTGTAAAAAAACCTGATATTATTATTTATTTAGATGGCGAATTAGAAGATATTTTACAAAGATTAAGTCTTAGAGGACGTGACATGGAAGTAGCAACAAATCAAAAGTATTGGGAGGAATTATATACTAGATATCAAGAATGGATTAGTACTTATTATCATACACCAGTTTTAAAAATAAATATTAAAGATTATGATGTTGAAGATGAAGCATCAATTGATAAAATAATTCAAAAAATAGCTTTAATTTTAAAAGAGTATAATGAAGCCACTAATATTTAATGAATTAAAAAAATATATTCAAGAAGATGTAATACGATATGATGTTCCAGGACATAAAGGTAATTATTTAGATAATGAATATGTAAAATATTTTGGACAAAATATTATTAAAGCTGATGTTAATTCCATGCAAAGACTAGATAATTTAAATTTTTCAACAGGAATTATTAAACAGAGTCAATTAAATATTGCTAAGTTACATAATGCTTTGGATGCACGATTTTTAGTTAATGGAACAACTCAAGGTATTCAAGTTATGATTTTAGCAAGTTTAAAGCCAGGAGCTAAAATATTAGTACCAACTAATATTCACAAATCAGTGCAAAGTGCTATTATTTTAAGTGGAGCAATACCAATTTATGTTAATGTACAGATTAATGATGAATATTTAATTTCAACTGGATTATTACTAAAAGATATTCATAGAGCTTTGCAAGAACATCCTGATATTCAAGTAGCATTATTAATAAACCCTTCATATTATGGAATAGCTTTAGAATTTAAAAAAATTATTCAATATTTAAAGAAATTAAAGATTATTACTTTAGTCGATGAAGCTCATGGTGGAAGTTTTTACTTTTTAAAAGATTATACTTCAGCAATGGATGCTGGTGCCGATATGAGTTGTATTTCTTATCATAAAACTTTAGGAACATTAACACAAACTTCATTATTATTATATAATAGTAGTTTAGTTTCAATTGAACAATTAGACAAGGCTTATACCTTGTTAAATACAACATCTCCTTCATATTTATTTATGGCTAATTTAGAAGTGACAATTTTAGATTTATTTCAAAATAAATTTAAAAACTTTGAAACCCTTACAAATAAATTAGAAATTTATAAAAAAAAAATAAATCAAATCAAAGGAATAAAAGTTTTAAATTATCAAAATTTTAAGATTGATAAACTTGAATTAGAACCTCATAGATTAGTAATAGACGTTAGTAAGTTAAACATATCAGGTTTTAAAGTTTATGAACTTTTACGTGATAAATATCAAATTCAAGTTGAATTAGGAGAGTTTAATATTATTTTATGTATCATAAGTATTTTTGATAATTTAAACGATTTAGACATTTTAATAAATTCTTTACAGCAAATTTCTAAAAAATACTATATAATTAAAGAAAATAAAAAAAACTTAATAATTAAAAATTCAGTTCAAAAAAATTTTCAACCGCTAAGAGAAATTTTTTATGCTCCAAATGAAGCAATAAATTATCAAGAAAGTAAAGGACGAATTTTAAGTGAAAATATTATGTTATATCCACCAGGTATTGCTTTAATGTTACCAGGAGAAGTTATAACAGCAGAATTTATTGAATATTTAAATTTAGTAAAACAAGAAGATATTATTGTTTATGGTGTAAATAATGATAAAGTATTAGTAATAAAAGAGGAGTAAAATGAAAATTTCGATGTTAGGAAGACATTTATTAATTGAATATTATAATTGTAATGAACAAATATTAAAAGACTATAAAAAAGTAGAATACCATTTAAATGAAGCAGCAAAATTATCTGGAGCAACAATCGTTAATTCGGTTTTTCATCATTTTAATCCATATGGCGTAAGTGGTGCTGTGATAATTCAAGAATCACATTTAACAATTCATACTTGGCCTGAATATCAATATGCAGCGGTTGATATTTTTACTTGTGGAGATCATGTCGATCCTTGGAAAGCGTTTGAGTATTTAGAAAAAGTTTTTGAGGCTCAAAATGTAGAAAGTAGTGAAGAACCTCGAGGAATAATTGAAAAGATTAATAAATTTAATAATAAAAATGATAAAATATAAGGGGAGCTAATATGCGAAGATTTTTATTAATAACAATAGTATTTGTATTATTTTGTTTATTTTTTACTGTTGTTTTAATGGCTGAAAGTAATTATGAATATTCTCGTAATCGAGTGTTATTAATTAATAACATTGAAAATTCAAATATAGTAAAAGATAATAATATTAATATAAAAGGAGATTATTTAGTTGGCTTTAATGGTATTGATAATATTTTTAATATGATATATTTAAACCAAAGTTTAACACTATTTGATGAACAAGATAAAGAGTTTGCTTCATATGCTTATTATTTAGCACAAGATTATGATAAATTTTTAAATATTTTAGGAGAACTTTATGATGAACCAATAGTTGATTATATAAATTTTGCTAATGGAAATGATATTAAGACAAATATTGATAAAAGTCAACAAGACAAATATCAAGAAACTTTAGAAGTTATCTTTGATATAAATGCTACAGTTCAAGGTGATGGAAACTTTTATAATGTAGATTATAATAATGAGTGGTTAAGATTATTTGAAAGTTTTAGCATTGATACTGGAAAGTTAATGAATAAAGATATAATTAATAAAAATATCAAAGAAATAAAAGAAACTGAATTATATCAGCAAAAATTTTTAAGTACTTTTTTCAAAATTTATGTACCTTATATTGAATGTACCGCTGATTATTGTAAATATAATGAGAATAACATTGATAAAATTGAAGAGTTATTTAATAAAAATTTAAAAATGAAGATTGATTATAACTTTTTAAATATTAAAGATTATACAAAAATAGATGAACAATTAGATGAAGAAGAGATTAATGCTATTGAAAGTGAAAATGAAGAACAAGAAAGTAATTCTAATACTCATGCTGAAGTATCGCAAGAAGCGGATAGTGATGGAGATGGAATTTTAGATGCTTCTGATCCCTACCCACAAGATCCATATAATAATGAGCTAAACGATTCAACAGATGATGATACTAATATTGATGATAATACAAATAATACTTCAGATAATACTGATAGTGGTGGAGAAGAGATTTTAAATCCCGATACAGGAGGCGATACAACTGATCCTGATACAGGAGGTGATATAACTGATCCTGATACAGGAGGCGATACAACTGATCCTGATACAGGAGGCGATACAACTGATCCGGATACAGGGGGCGATACAACTGATCCCGATACAGGGGGCGATACAACTGATCCCGATACTGGAGGCGATACAACTGATCCTGATACAGGGGGCGATACAACTGATCCCGACGAGTTAATACCATTTAGGAGTAGTAGGAGGTGGAAATGAAAGATAAGATAAATTTTAAATTAATTAATATAATATTATTTATATTATTAGTTTTTATAACTTTTTTATTTTTAGATTATATAAATATTGAACAAATTATCGGAAAAGTATTAAATACATTATTACCATTTTTAATTGGTTTTTTCTTATCATGGTTATTATTACCATTATCAGAAATGTTACAAAAAAAATTAAAATTTTCTAAAAAAGCTGGTAATGCAACAGCAATATTAATTAGTATTTTAATTATCATTGGATTTTTATTTTTAATAATCCCTCAGTTAATTTTAGAAATTATTAATTTATCAAATAATTTTCAACAAATAGGTAAGGGGATAATTAATAATATGCCTCGAGTTGTAGAATTTTATGATGATAATAAAGAACTTTTGACAACTTTAAATATTGATACTAGCAGTGTCATTGGATATATTAAAGAAAGTTTTATTACAATAACTTCAACTATAACAATAATTTTTTCAGGAGTTTTATCATTCTTTTCTTTTATTGTACAAATAATTTTAGGGTATGTTGTAGCCTTTTATTTTATTGGAACAATTAAAGATTTTGTTAAAGGATTAATTAATTTAGTTAATTTTGGTGATAAAGTTCAAAACAAAAAACTAATTGTTAAAATGTCTAAAAATTTATTTGCATATGTTCGAGGAGTTTTAATTATTAGTACAGTTGTCGCAACAATTATGACAATTGGAGTTTCGTTAATTGGGATAAGTGAACCTTTATTATTTGGAGTTATTTCAGGAATAACTAATATTATTCCTTATTTAGGACCGATTTTAGGAGGAATTCCAATTTTTATTGTTGCTTTATCTTTAGGTTATAAACAAGCTTTATTAGTTGTTGTTTTAATTTGTATTGTTCAATTTGTAGAATCTAATTTTTTACAACCCAAAATTATGTCAAAATCAACAGATTTACATCCAGTAACAATCATGTGTGGTTTATTATTGTTTGGAAGTTTTTGGGGATTAATTGGAATGATGTTAGCCACTCCAGTTTTAGCAACTATTAATGTATACATTAAGCATTCTAAATATGCTAAAAAAATAAAATTATAAGGATATAAATGAAAAACAAAATAAATATTTCACTCATAAGATTAGTCAAAGCAAAACAAGAAGCCAATCAAAATCAAGAACTAGAAGTTGAATACCAAAATGGAATATATATTTTAACTAATAATTTCAAAAAATTTGAACAATATAAAAAAAATCAAATTTATATTCCTGTAACAATTATTACAGATATCAAACTAGTTGCTAATCATTTATTACACCGTATGCAAAAGGAAAAATTAAATCCTATTGAGAATGCTTTATTATATAATGAATATAAAAAAATTACCGGATTAAATTCTAATGAATTAGCTCAAAAAATTAATGTTTCGCAAGGAAATATTTCTAATAAAAATCGCTTATTAAAATTGCCCTTAAAAGTTCAAATAGATGTGATAGAAAATAGACTAACAGAAAGACACGGAAGAGCATTATTGCAACTTGTTAAACAACCAAATATTTTAAAAGAAGTTCACGAAGAAATTGTTATCAAACAATTAAAAGTAGCAGATGCTGAACTATTAATAAATAAAAAATTAAATAAAAAATCAAAAGAAAAAACTAAAGAAATAACCAAGTTAGATAATAAGCGAGAAATTAAAAATAGAGTGGCAATTCCGGCGATTAATCAATTAGAAAAGGATATTGCTACAGCTATGCAATTGATTGAAAAATATTATCCTGAATTAGAGATTAATTTAAATGAAGGAACCAAAAATAAGGACTATATTTTTGAAATAATTATAAAGAATATAAAATAGGAGATACATGAAAATAATAGCTATTACTAATCAAAAAGGTGGAGTAGGTAAAACGACAACAGCTATTAATTTAGCGGCTGGTTTAGGTCTATATGATAAAAAATGTTTAATTATCGATATTGATCCTCAAGGAAATGCAACCCAAGGAGTAGGAATATCAAAAATTGAATTAGAAAAAGCTAATAAAACAATCTATGAATTATTAATAAGTAATAAAGAACATATTGAAGATTATATAATAAATACTAAATTTAAAAATGTTGATATTATTGGTTCTTCACAACATTTAGCAGGTTTTGATAGTGAATATAAAGGGAAAATTAAAAAGGAATTAATTTTAAAGCATAAATTAGAGTATTTAAAAGGTCAATATGATTATGTTTTAATTGATTGTCCACCCGCCTTAAATAGTATTACTTTAAATGGCATGGCAGCAGCAGCCTCAATATTAATACCTGTGCAAAGTGAGTTTTATGCTTTAGAAGGAATGACACAATTACTAAATTCAATTCAACTATGTAAAAGATATTTGAATAAATCTTTAAAAATTGAAGGAATTTTAATGACAATGTATTCAACTAATACCAAATTATCAGAATCAGTATTACAAGAAATTCAAAAGTATTTTAAAACTTATGTATATAATACAATTATTCGCCGAAATATTGCTATTGCTGAAGCTCCTTCATATGGAGAGCCAATAATGTATTATGATAGTAAATCAAAAGGAAGTATTGATTATTTAGAACTAACAAAGGAGGTTATAGCCCATGGCTAAAAAAGGATTAAAAAGAGGATTAGATTATCTATTTGATGAAAATAGTAATTTTTCAAATGAAAGTTCACAAGATTTAGCAATTGAAAATATTTTAATAAGTGATATCGCTCCAAATCCTTATCAACCCCGAAAAGTGTTTGATGAAATAGCGTTAAATGAACTTGCTCAATCAATTAAAGAAAATGGAGTTTTTCAACCAATTTTATTAAGAAAATCAATTATTGGTTATGAAATAATATCTGGAGAAAGAAGATACCGTGCTTCAAAAATTGCTGGTTTGGAAGAAATACCAGCTTTAATTTATGAATACGATGACAAGCAAATGATGGAAGTAGCTTTAATTGAAAACATTCAACGTGAAGATTTAAATGTTGTTGAAGAAGCTGATTCTTATGCTAGTTTAATTGAGCAATTAGGTTATACACAAGAACAGTTGGCTAAAAAATTAGGAAAATCAAGATCACATATTGCAAATATTTTACGAATTAACAATCTAGCTCCGAATATCTTAGAAGCTTTAAAAAATAAAGAAATTTCTTTAGGACATGCCAAAGTTTTATTAGGTGTTAAAGAAGAAGATAAAAGAGCACAAATATTTACAATAATAATTAAAGAAAATTTAAATGTCCGTCAAACCGAACAATTAATTAAAGAACAAGAAAATGCTAAAGAAAAAATAAAAACTCCAAAAATAATAAAAGAATCTAATTATCGTCAATTAGAAGATATTATGATTGATAAATTAGCAACAAAAGTTAATATAACAGGGAAAGGGAAAGGACAAATTAAAATTGATTATTCTAGTGAAGATGATTTAGAAAGATTACTAGAATTATTAAAATTAGTTTAAGTAAAATTATGAATGAAGGGTTAACAAAAATAGCAGAAGATTTAACACAAACAACTAGTTTTTTTTCTTTAGATAAAGTTAAAGATTTTTTATTAAATTTTGGAATGGATATTATCAATGCGATTGTTTTAACAACTTTAATATTAATTTTTGCTAAAATTTTAATTTTAATGGTTAATAAAATAATAACAAAGGCTTTAAGTGCTAAAAATGCGTCTAAACAGCGCATTGAAACTATTATTGGAATGATTGATAATTTAGTAAAATATGTTATAGGAATTGTGATTTTTATTATAATTTTAGTAGTATTTGGTGTACCATGGGAAAGTTTAATGGCAGGAGCTGGTATTTTAGGAATAATTGTTGGATTAGGAGCTCAAGAATTAATTTCTGATACCGTAAATGGATTTTTTGTAATTTTTGAAGGAACTTTTGAAGTAGGAGAATATATTCAAGTTAACGAATTTGAAGGTTTTGTCGTAGACCTGGGAATTAAATCTACAGTAATTGAAACTTACGAAAACAAAAAAATTACTATTCCTAATTCTAAAATTCAAGAAGTAGTAAATTATTCTAAAAATAATTATGATACCTTTTATTATTTTGGAGTTTCTTATGATGTAAAATTAAAAGATATGGTACAAATCATTAATAAGCAAATAATTCCTGAAGTTACTAATCTAGAAGAAGTAAAAAAAGTTAGTTATATTGGATTAAATGAATTTCAAGATAGTGCAATTACTTATGGATTATGTATTACGACTGCTCCTGAAGTTAGATTTTCTATGAAAAGAAATGTTAATGCCATTATTAAAGAAGTTTTAGATGAAAATAATATTGAAATACCTTATCAAAATATAACAATAAGTTATAAGGAAGAAGAATAATGTTAAAAAAATGGAATAGAATAGGTGCTTCAGTTATAGATTTATCAATAAGTATTATGTTTTTTCAAATAACCTATAAGATTTTATTAATCCCTTTTGGATTTTTTTTAGCATTAAGAGGAGGGGGAGCACCAAGTGAATTAATTTTTGATATTATGCGAGTATTTTTTCGTTTAGGCTGGTTTGTATTTATAGCTGTTGGTTATAATTACTTATTTCACTTGAAATTTAATAATAGTCTTGGTAGAATGTTATTAAGAGTCCATTTGATTGATGAAAAAAGTACTGATAAGAAGTTAATTACAATTGAAAAAAAACAATTACTTAAAAGAGAAATATATAAATGGACTCTCAGCATTGGAACCTTATGGCTATATTGTTTTTATGTAGGAATATTGATTATTCTTAAACAGAATTATCGAGGTTACCATAACAAAATTAGTCATACTAAAGTAGAAGTATGGCTTTAAAATTGAATATTATTCTTCAGGGATAGGTGTAATTCCATACCGGTGGTTATAGCCCACGAGCGCGAGCTGAACTTGTTAGATTCAAGTGCCGACAGTTAAAGTCTGGATGAAAGAAGAAAAAAAGTCAAAAATATATTTTTTGGCTCTTTTAAACAATGAAGAAATATGGCTTCATTGTTTTTTTCTTATTATAGGAGAAAGAGTGGAAAATAAAAAAAAAATTAAATTTATTGTATATACAGCTTTATTTATTGCTTTAGGTATTATTTTAAATTTTATTGAAATACCATATATTTTAGTCCCTTGGCTAAAATTAGATATTAGTGAAGTAATTACTTTATTAGCAACAACTTTTAGTTTGTTTTCGGGGATTATTGTAGCTTTTGCTAAAGGAATATTTATGGTAATAACTGGAACAACTACCGGATTTATTGGGGAAATAACTTTGATAATTGGTTCATTAACAGTTGTTTTAATTTACTACTTAAGTAAAAAAGTAATGAAAGAAATTCCTAGCTTAATTATTGTTAGTTTAACTTTTACTATTATGATGGTTTTATTAAATTACTTTTATATGACACCCTTTTATTTTGGTAATGTTTCGTGGCAAACTTTAAGCACTTCAACACAAGAAATAACCTTATTTAATACAACAATTTCAGTGAGTTATTTAAGCTATATTTTGATTATGTATGTACCATTTAATTTAATAAAAATGTTACTTGATTGTACAATTTATTATTTTATTAATAAAAAACTTCAGAAAGTCTTATAAAATGTTAAAAATAAAAAATTTAGTAGTGGAAGATATTTTACAAAATATTAATCTTACCTTAAAAAAAGGTAAGATAACTACAATTATTGGAGCAAATGGTTCAGGAAAATCAACCTTAGCTAAATGTATTGCTAACTTAATAAAATATCAAGGTACAATAACTTACGAAGAACAAGAAAAGTTTTATGTAGGTTATGTTTTTCAAAATCCTGAATATCAATTTGTGAGAAATATTGTTATTGATGATTTAGCTTTTTCATTAGAAAGTTTAAATTTATCACGAGTAAAAATGTTAGAAGAAATTGAAGTAATAGCTAAAGAGTTTAAAATTGACAAATTATTAAATAAATTTGTAGATGAATTAAGTGGTGGTGAAAAACAAAAAGTAGCATTAGTAGCTAACTTAATTTTAAAACCTAAAGTTTTAATTTTAGATGAAGCTTACGAAATGATTGATGAAATTAGTAAACAAGAAATAAAAAATATATTACAAAAATATGTAAAAGAAAACAAAATTATTTGTCTGCAAATTACTCATAATCAAGATATTATTGAGATAAGTGATAAAATTGTTGTTTTAGATAATAAGCAGCTAAGTTTTATAGGAACAAAAATGGAATTTTATCAACAAAAAGAATTATTACAAAAATTAAGTTTAGAACTACCATTATATGAACAAATTAGACAAGAATTTGGTTTGTCAATAAAAACTAGAGATGAAATGGATAAATTATTATGCAACTTAAATTTAAAGATGTAAGTTATGAATATCAAAAAAATCAAGAAATATTACAACAAATAACTTTAGACCTTCAACATGGTCTTACTGTGCTTTGTGGTAATAATGGTAGTGGAAAATCAACTTTAATTAATTTACTTAATTTCATCTATAAGCCAAAACAAGGAACACGATATTTAAATCAACAAAAATATGAAAAAAAAAATAAAAATAAAGAGCACCAAAAGATTGCTACTGTTTATCAGTTTTCAGATAATGAATTGTTTAACTTAACAGTCGAAGAAGATTTATTATATGCTATAAAAGTTCAAAAAAAAAATTTAGCAAAAGCTCAAGTTAAAATAGAGGATTATTTTAAAATTTTCAAATTAGATATAAGTATTTTAAAAACTTCTCCATTTAAATTAAGTGGTGGTCAAAAAAAGAAAATTTCTATTATTAGTGCCTTAATATTAGAACCTGAAATTTTAATTTTAGATGAACCTTTAATTGGTTTAGATAACAAAGCTAAAAAAGAAATTTTACAAATTTTAATGAATTTAAAAAAAGAATTAAAAATTATTGTTGTTTTACATAATTATAACAATATTTTTACTATTGCTGATCATATAATGGAATTAGCTAATAAAAGAATTGCATTACATGTTCCAGTAGAAAAATTTTTTCAAAAAAAATATGAAAATAATAAGATTCAACAATTAACTGATAGTTTAAAAATTTGTAAATTATTGAATTTAGAATATGAACAAGCTAAAAAACTTAATAATGAGAACATTGTAAATTATTTAAGGGAAAATTATGCACTATATTAAATTCTTAAATATTAATTCTTTAGGATATGGCATTAGTTTTATACATAAACTTCATCCCTTAAACAAATTATTTATTTTAATAATAAATTTAATTATTGTTTTTAATTTAAATGCTAAAGAATTACTTTATTATATAATATTTTTAATAATCTTAATGTTATTAACTTGTATTTCTGTTAAAGCTATTTTACGCTTATTAATATTTTTAGCAATAACAATGATAGGATTTGTAATAATGATTTTCTTATTAAATTTTAATAATAAATTTTTCTTATTAACTATAATATTTTTGAAAATCTTGTCAATGATATTACCTTTAATTTTTTATTCTTTAACAACGCCACTTAAAGAAAGCATCTATACTTGTGAATTAATTTTTTATCCTTTAAAATACTTCAAAATAAATACTAATGGGATTAATTTAATGTTAAATATTGTCTTAGCATATATTCCTTTAATGTTAAAAGAATTTGATAATATTTTTTTAATTAAAGCTTCTAAAGGTGAAGATATTAAAGCAGTAAATGTTTTTAAAAAAATTAAAATAATTTATGATTCTTTATTTAGCGTTTTAGTAAATGCTTTTTTAAAAGCTAATGAAATGGTTAATGCAATTTTAATTAGACGTTTTGAATTTTCGCAAACAAGATCAAGATTTATTACATATAAAGTATCAGTAATTGATTATTTAGTTTTAAGTTTATTTATAATTTTAATTGCAAGTTTAATAATTATTTAAATACTATAGAACTTAGTAGAAATAACACTATATAAAAGATTTAAAAAGAAATCAAAGATAAAATAAAAAGATAGAATTAGTACTCAAAATAATGATAAAGAAACTGTAACTACATTAGCGTAGAATTACAGTTTTTTTTATAAATAATAAGCTTTTAATTAAAAAAAGATAAGGCTCTCCAAAATCTTGTGTTTTGTATAAAATCATACATAGGATTTTGGTCTATATCTTATAATAGAGAATTAAATATAAAAATAGAAAAAATAAGTTAAATTAATGATAAATTAAAAAAAGATAATCAAAATTTAAAACAAAATATTCAAAAATTGAATAAAAAACTTTTAAAATAAGATTTATCATAGAAATAATTTTTTATAAAAATTTAAAAATAATGTATAAAAATGTTAGAAACATTAACAAGATAATGAGTTTACAAAAAATTAAATAAAATTAAAAAATTGAATAAAATAAAAAACAAAAAAAGTAAATAATTAAGATAAAATAGTTAAATAATTTATAATTTTATTTTAAAAAATTTAATAAATTCTAAAGTGTCACAATTAAAAATTGTACCTTACAAATACAAGTTGGAATTACTTGATTTTTATAGTATAATTAAAACAGAGATAGCTATCTCTTTAAATAAAACTTAAGGAGAAAAAATGCGTAAAAAAATATTAACAGTAACAATTATGTTTATGGTAGTTTCTTTACCATTAACACAAATGAGTTTTAATGCGGATGAATATACAAAAGAGTATCAAGCACGTTCAACAAGAGGTCATAAATCAAACACTCCAATGGGTTGGTCTAGTTCAACTAACTCTAAAGATTCAGGATCTTACCATGTTAGAGATGCTTATAATAAAGATACATCTGCTGATCTTTATGATGATCAAGTTGTAAATGTAACTTCACATATAGAGTCTGATACTGATTTACAAACAGGAAGAACAGCACATGCTCATGTTAGATTTAGTAAAGGTAAAGATTTATACTATACATATGAAGACTATTAAAAAAAAATAGAAGTAAATAGAAGTAATTATATAATTACTTCTATTATATTTAACTTAATTAGTTTAATAAAGAAATAAAAGAAGGTAAATATGAAAAATAAAAAAATAATAGGTTTATTAGTATGCATCATGTTCTTTTTAATTTATCAATTTAATCAAATAGGACTATTATATATATTAGTGAATCCTATAGAATCAAAGTATGATATTGGTCAAAAATTTGATGGTTATTTAGTAGAGGCTAGTGAAAGATATTTAGATATTATGCAACAACTAAATAACAAAACGGATTATTGTATTATTTTTGAAAATCCTATGTCTTCTAAAGGAGTATATACCCCAGAATGTGATGAAAAATCACGAATTTTCAAAAGTGAAACAGCAAAATTTGATTTAGAGGATACCAAAGAAGCTAATACGAGTTATTTTGATTCAATTTATGAAGAAGTAGAAGGAACAAAAGAGCTTAGAAATATTGAAAATTTTTCTAGTGAAGAATTATTTGGTTATAATATAATATTCATTCCTAAAGATAAAGATATAGTAAATTTTTTTCCTGAAGATTTTGAATATATACCAATAAAAGATCCTGAATTTTTATTTTCTATGTGGGATGGATACTATGTTTATGATTTCATGAAATTACAAGTAGTAACTATAGGAGTGATTTCATTATTGAGTTTAATATACATATTATATGAATATATACAAAAAAGAAAAAAAGAATATGCAGTTTATCAACTATTAGGAATATCAGATAAAGAAATAATGAAAAAAGCATTTTGGCAATATTTCTTTATTTTAACAATGTCATACTTAATAGCAGCAGGTTTATATTATTTAATAGTCTTTTTGAATGGTAAATTATTTTATTTAAGTTTATATTTTGAATACTTTTCTTTTACATATACGATAATAACTTATTTAATAATGATATTGAGTATTGTTCCATTAGCATTAATTCTCTTTTGTATTTATGAGTTTACAACAATAGAAAAGAGGTTAAAATGAGAAAATTAATTGGATTTTTATTAAGTGTTGTGTTAATAATTGTTATAACAATTACACTTTATTTTATAATTTTACTGTTTCAACAGCGTTTGAAATATAATGAATTATATGATAAAGAAATTTATGGAGAATTACATACTTTTAATGGGGCATATTATGAAGATATTATGGCAGATGTTGATGCTATCCCTGGTGTAACTATAACTAATACTTTGTTTTCTGGTGAATATGAATATGATAATTTACGTGTATATACTGATGAAGTATATTATAATAAAGTTAAAGACAACTTAAATTTTGTAGCAGGTCAAGGATTTACATCAGATGATTTTGTAACCATTTATAAAGATGATACATTTTTACCACTAATAATAACAGATGATTATGCTCAAACAAATCATATTCAAGTAGGAGATGAAGTAGAATTTGAAGATCAACTTCCTTCAATTTGTCAGGTTCATACTGCTTGGGAATCAGGAATGCAATATGATGATGAACAGAGTGTAACGATAAAATATCCAGAACCTGATGAAATATGTGATGATATGGGAGGACTTACAAATATTAGGGCAAAAGTAAAAGGTATTATAAACAATAATAATATTGATATTATTGACCAAAAACAAGTTAAAGATCCCTTCATTTTACCAACTTTTATAGTAGATGATGAAAATATGCATCTTTATGATTTGGACAGTTATTTTAATCATCAACCAATTTATACTAATATTTTGTGGGGACAGCGACTATTTATTGATTATAAAAAAATTTCTCCATCAGAATTTAAACAACGCTTTGAAGCAATAAAAGAAAAATATAGTACAGATCTTATGATTTTTTCCGAAACCCTTACTTATGGAATAGATTTTGAGGATGAATTACAAAGGAAAATGAAAAAAGGTATAATATTTGTATATACTTGTATTATTTTAGTAATTTTATATTTTTCATATTTATTAAATGAATTAAAATATAAAGAATATAAATTTGTGATATATCACTTATTAGGTGCTAAATGGAAGAATATTCATAAAACAGAAATAATAAAAGAATTACCATATATAATAGGACAAATAATTTTATTAGCAATGATTTTATATGAAGTTAATAATTTAACAATAACTAAAATAATGATAAGTGTCTTTGTTAGTTTGAATCTTATCAAATATATCTTAACATTAATAAGATATAAAAGTATGTATAACAAACAATTAGACGCTAAGTATATTGAAGGAGAATTATGATTAAACTAAATAATATAACTAAAAAATACAGTAAGCAAATAGTGTTAGATAATTTTAGTTTAGAAGTTCGAGATAAAGAATTTATTGCTATTATGGGTAAGAGTGGAGCTGGTAAAACAACTTTACTTAATATTTTAGCAGGAATTGCTGATTTTACTGTTGGAAGTTACATTTTAGATGAAGTGGAAGTAAATAAATTATCTAAAACACAAAAGAGTGAACTAAGAAGTTCTAAAATAGGTTATATTGTCCAAAACTATGGTTTATTAAATGAAATAACAGTGGAGGAAAATATTAAAATATGTGATAAATTATTTAAAAGAGAACTAGCAACAAATTTTGAGGAAATTGTTAAGATATTAGAAATTAATGATATTATTAGTAAAAAACCATTAGCAATAAGTGGAGGACAACGACAAAGAGTAGCAATAGCAAGAGCAGTATATAACAAACCACAAGTGTTGTTAATGGATGAACCAACTGGAAATTTAGATAGTGATACAGCCAAAAAAGTTATGGAATTAATTAAAAATATTCAAAAATACCAAGAAATAATAATTATTTTAGTAACCCATGATATAACGATGGCTAATTATGCTGATCGAATTGTTGAATTATAAAAATAGTATTAAATTTTAAGTATTATAATATTTAAGTAGATATTAATAGATGAATAATTGACCAAAATAGATAATAGTTTTATATTGAACATAGCAAATGTTAAAACTTAAAGTGTGAATTAATACACTTATAAGATAAGTAAAAAGAAACGCAAAAAATTTAAACGTATAACTAAGTTTATACAACTTGAGAACTATAAAATATATTTAGTAGCATAAACTAATTATAGACAATTTTAAAAATAATTTTGTCTACTTAAATAATAAAGTTCCAAAATTATATAAGAAAAAAGATATGAAAGGTCCAAAATATGAAAAAAATAATAATATTATTGTCTGTCATCTTAGCAGTGATGATAATTTTTCCAGCAGGGTTAGTTATATGTATATCACAAAATGATTTTTATAATACAGTTGATCATATTAAATTTAAAAATATTTTAGATGAACCAAAAGGGGATCATCTTTATTATTTTTATGAAAAAAAAACTGAATATTGCGATGATTTAGAACCAGAAATGGAAGAATTTGTACATCGTTTAGATAGTACGGATAAAATTGATATTAAATTTATTGATATGCGTAAAAAAGCTAATGAAGATGGGTGGGAAGAAGATTTAGACAAAGTGTACGAAGTAGAAAAAACGAAAACACTTGATGATTTTAAAGTAGTAGGAGTTCCAGCTATGCTTCATGTGAAAGATGGAGTAGCTGTAGAATATAAAGAGAATCTTTATAATGTAGAAGAAATGATGGATGAAATTGAAGCAGAATATGATATTTAATTGATAAGCATTAGTAATACGACGATAAAGAGTAATAAAAGAGATATATAATAAACTGCAAGCCATTGTTAATGGGTGAACCAATCGAGAATTAAAATAGTGATGCAGGCAAAAAAGTTATGGAATTAATTAAAAATATTCAAAAGTATTAAAAAGTAATAATTATTTTAGTAACTAATGATATAATCTCGATTAATTATGTTGATTGAATTATAACTAAAATCAACACCAAATCTCATAGAACTCTTAGTGATTAAGTATTGTCTTAGGTAAAAATTTTTACAAAAACCTGCTTAACTTATAAAGTATTATTTATTAGCACTTTAAAATAGTAAAACTCACTTAAAATAGTAAAACTCACTTAAAATAGTAAAACTCACTTAAAATAGTGAGTTTTACTTCATGAAAATTTATATCTTTATTTCTCTAAATGTAACATATTTCAAATGCTTAAATTTTCCATCTTATGAGCCTTTAATTATAACTTAGGACGCTTTAGGTATTGGTATAAAAATACTTATGAACACTACACAGTTAGTAGATAACACAACTATAAAGATATTTTATAATGAAAGGTGTTTTTAAAAGGTGAAATAGATAAAGAACAATATAAAAGTATTCGTAAAATATTTAATAAAATTTAACAGTAAAACTTACTAAACTTAAAACACGTGCTGACACGTGTATTAAGTTTATATATTAAATACGGATAAAATTAAATATGATAAACTAAAATTATAATAGAAGATAAAAAAAAAATCTTATGTAGTGATTTTACTCAAAACTCAAGATTCTAGACAGTACCGAAACAAATTGTATAGTACAAAATTTTTTTGCTATTTTAAGTTAATAAAGTTGCTAAATTAAGGTTAATGATATAATAAATTTAAAATATATTGGTTAACAATAAAGTTTTATATTTAAGATTTATTTTTTTGTTAGCGTACAATAATAATGTAGCAAAAAAATATAAAAGGAGAAAGTATGTTAAAAAAAATAACACTAACAGCAGTAATAACGGTAATTAGTATGGGTACATTGTTTGGCGGAACATTTAAGGCAGAAACAATAAATACAAAAAGTAATGTAACAAAGTATATGCCAGCAAAAGATTTATATAAAAGTGGAAGTGGTTATCGTTATAAATTAGATTATGGTTATTATAGTTTAGGAGGAAGATGGGTTACTTCTTATTATTATGTTGGTTATGGAGCAAATGTCTCTTCCCAAGCAGCTGTTTGCAATAAACATACCTCAGCACCAAATGGAAAGACTGCCAAAGCAGAAGTTGGCTTTGCTAATGACTGTAAACAAACAAGTAGTTCTTGGTACCAAATGCTATTTGAGTAAAAAAATTTAAAGAAAAAGATAGTTTTAACTAATAACTTGAAAGAGGATAACTATGAAAAAAACCTTTTTACTTTTAAATATTTTAATTTGTTCAATAATAATTTTATTAAATATTTTTAACTTTCCCATGTTTTATAATTCTTATGGTTTGCAAGTTTCAACAAAATATACAATAAATTTACCTGAAACTAGTAATAAAAGTGAAATAGTACAATATTTTTTTGATAATAATATACCTTTTGGTATCGAGTATTTTGGTAAAGAAAATACGTTAGATATGTTTTATACTACTGATGATATTTTAAATGAGTTTATGAAAAATCATCATAATTTTTCAATTGGTTATACCAATTTTCAAGTAAATGAATTTACTAAAAATAATATTGAATATAATAATATTTCGGAAATATATACTAATAAATATGATGAAAATCTTGTGCAAAAATATCAAGTAGAATATAATGATAATAAGTGTAATTCTCGATATTTTTTAGTTAAATTATTAATAAATTTTGGATTTATTATTATAATATGTTGGGCACTTCAAATTATTATCAGTAAAATTAGTTTTATTAAAAATCGAAAAAAATATTTAATATTTTATATGTATTCTAAACAAAAATTATATATAAAACACTATTTATTTGATATTATTTCATATTGGAGTATAGCATTTTTACTACTAATACTATTAATTAGACCTTTTATTCAAGAATTTAATAGATACAACATATTTTTTTTAATACTTATTATAATGCAGTTTTTAATTATTATGATAATAAAATATATAATATTTAATATTAATAGCAAGAAATTAACAAAATTAAATATTAAAGAAGAATTTGCTAATCAGACGATGTCTATAGGTGTAAATTTACATATCCTTTTAGAAATTTTTTCTTTTATAGGAATTATAATACTTATAACATTATTTAATGTATTATTAATTTTTTCAGCTCAAAAATATCAGATAAATTATATAAAAGATAAATTTATGGATTATACATATATATCTTTAATGGGAGTAGTAAACTATAACGAAAAGATAGAAGCCTTTACTAAGTCTAAACAAGATGATATTTTATATAGTTTATATATTCCAGAAGAAAATATTTTATATGTATCTAAAGGATATTTAAAAAAGTACTTTGCAGAATATGATGCTAATTGTCAAGGGTATATTTTTGCAAATGATAATATTGATATTAATTCTATTTTTGAATTGCAAGATATACCTCAAGATAAAATTTGTAAATATACTAATAATTATGATTTAGTTAATATTGCTAAAACTTATTCCGGAAAAATAAAAATTAATAATCCAATAATAGTTGTTGATAAAGCTACTAGTCAATTTTGGATTCCTACTAAAATGCTACCAAATAATTTAAAAAATTTGCCTATTATGACATTGTCATTAGATGAGTTTATCTATGACACGTATATAAACTTTATTTATCCAACAATGTATCAAATTATAAAAATGATAATTATAATAATAATCTACATATTTATTTTAAGAAATTTTTACATATATTATTGGGGTAAAATTAAAAAAGAAATAATTTGTAAACTAGTAATTGGGCAAAAATACAGGAAAAGTTTAATGATTCATGCCTTTTTGTTTCAAAAATATAATTTAATATCAATTATAATAATTTTATTTTTTAAATTTGAGTTTATTTATTTATTATTAATTATCATGATCTTAAATTATTTAACAATATACTTGTATTTAAAAAGCCAAGCTCAAAAAGAATTAATACAAACACTTAAGGAGTAAGATGAAAATAATTGAAGTAACTAATTTACATAAAAAAATAGGAGAAAGAATTATTTTTGAAAAGGTTAATTTTGCAATTTACGAAAACAGTTTGAATTTTTTAATCGGACCTAGTGGTAGTGGTAAAACAACTTTTTTTAATATTTTAATAGGAATTGATCAAAATTATTCAGGAACAGTAAAAATAAATGGTAAAACAAAATTAAATATTTTTAAAGAAAACAAGTATTTAAAAGAAGATATGACAATAATTTTTCAAAATTATGCCTTAATAAATGATTGGACTGTAAAACAAAATCTAGAAATAACAAATAAGACTATCGATGAAGCAATGCTAAAAGAATTACAAATTGAAAGTTTATTAAAAACTAAAATTTGTGAACTTAGTGGAGGAGAGCAACAAAGGGTGGCTATTGCGAGAAGTATATTATTAGATACGAAAATATTATTATGTGATGAACCAACAGGAAATTTAGATTATAAATCAGCAGAGATAGTAATGAATATTTTTGAAAGATTAATTACTAAATATCATAAAACAATTTTAATCATAACGCATAGTAAAAAATATTTAAACGATAATACTTGGAAAATTGTTGATAAGAAGATTATAAAAGTGGAAAAATAAAAAAAGGAAATAATATTTTATAAGCCTTATTATTAATTATTATATTTTATAAATATATATTTTGAATTAAATATATTTAAGTTTTAGAAAAAAATTTTAAGTTATAACTTGAATTAAAAAAATCTTAAAATTTGTTATAAAAATATGTTATAATTCTTTAAGTATAAAAAGGAGTGAAATGATAATCTTAATAATTTTAATAGTTTTAATTATAGCAATAGTTTTTTTAGTAATTGGTATAAAAAATAAAGTAGTAAAAGAAGAGCAAAATGTATTTACAGAATATAATAATGCTAAATTAGTAGTAGAAAGAAGATTTAAAAATTTAGAAGGAACTGTAAACTTGATGAAATCGCATAATGCTGCGATATCGCAAGCTTACGAAAAAGTTGTGGCAATGAGAAATCCTAATACAACAATGGGAAACTCTCAAAGTCCGACAGCAGAAGCTGGAAAATATGCTCAAATGGATGAAATGATGAAAAATATTGTTAAAAATATTAATGTAACAGTTGAGCGTTATCCTGAATTAGGACAAATGTTTGATGCTAATAAATTTTCAACAGTAATGGCTCAACATGATCGTGATGTAGAAATGGCTAAAAAATTATATAATCACGAAGTTGAACAATTTAATACATTAATTCAAACTATTCCAACATCATGGATAGTAAAGAATAAACAACTACATCCTTATTGGGAAGTTAAAAACTTTGATGAAAAAGATGAATTTATTCCTAAATTTTAATTAATAAAAAGTTTAAAATTAATACTATTTTAAGTATTAATTTTTTTTATAATTTAGTAAATATGGTATAATTAATATATTATGGAATGTAGGGAGAAATATGAATTATTTTTTTATTGGTATTAAAGGTAGTGGGATGAGTTCTTTAGCTGCAGTTTTAAAAGATATGGGTAACAATGTTGCAGGTAGTGATGTACCAACACATTATTTTACTGAGGATAAATTAAAAAAAAAGCAAATTAAAATCTATGATTTTGGAGTTAAAGAATTTAAAGAGTTTTCAGGAACAGTAATTTTAGGAAATGCTTTTAATGAAGAACATATTGATTATCAAAATGCTAAAAGTCAGAAGTTAGAAATAATTTCTTATGCTACGCTATTAAACAACTTAGTAACTTCTTTAAATTCAATAGCTATAGCTGGAACTAATGGCAAAACTACAACTACTGGCTTAACAAAAGAAGTATTAAAGCATAAAGAAATTTCGTATCTAATAGGAGATGGTACAGGAGTTGGAAATTCTAAAAGTGAATATTTTGTTTTTGAAGCTTGCGAGTATCAACAGACTTTTTTAAATTATACTCCTAAATATGCTATCGTAAATAATATTGAATTTGATCATCCTGATTATTTTAAGGATTTAGCACATGTTATTGAATCATTTCAATTATTTGTTAATAAAGTGAAGACTTTAATTATTAATGGCGATGATTGTAATTGTCAAACAATAAAACATGAAAATAAAGTAACCTTTGGTCAAAAAGAAAATAATACTTTACGAGCAGAAAGTGTAGAGTATTTACCAGAAGGAATTCAAGTTAAGTTACAGTATCAAGAAAAAAACTTAGGAACATTTATTTTACCATTTTATGGAGAGCATATGTTATATAATGCTTTAGCAGCTATTTGTATGGGCTTAGTTTTAAATCAACCAATAGAACTTATTATTCGTAATCTTCAAGAGTTTTCAGGGGTTAGTCGTCGATTTAGTGAAGAAACGCTTAATCAAACAAAAGAAGTAGTATTGATTGATGATTATGCTCATCATGGCACAGCTATCAAGTTAACTATTGAAGCAATAAGACAAAAGTATCCTGATAGACAATTAACAGTTATTTTTCAACCTCATACTTTTTCTAGAACTTCAAAATTTAAAAAAGAATTTGCCAAAAGTTTAGTTTTAGCTGATAAAATAATTGTAACAGATGTATTTGGTTCAGCTCGAGAACAAGAAGCAAATATTACAAGTGAAGTAATTATAAAGGAAATCAATAAACTAGCTTCTCATAAAACAATAGAATTTTCTAAACTAGATACTGAACAAAACAAGCAAGTTATTTGCTTATTAGGAGCTGGAGATATTGATTTATTGTACAAAGAAAAAATAAAAAAATTATTTAAATAAAGGAGAAAAATGGATCAAGTAAGTTTAAAATTATTAATAGAAGAAAATAAATATTTAGAAGTACTTAACGAAACAGATTTAGAAAATATGTACGTTGAAGAAACAGAAATTTCTCGTCCAGGATTAGCATTAGTTAACCAATTCGGACATTTTTCTGAAAATCGAGTTTTATTATTTGGTGATCCAGAATATTATTTTGTTGATGAAGTAGAAGAGGAAGTATTAAATACATTAATGAGTAAAAAAATACCATTAATTATCTTTACAAGAGGAAATAGACCAAGTGAACGTTTTTTAAAAATAGCAAATAAATATAATAAAACAGTATGTTTAACAGACTTAATAACATCTACTGTTTTTCATAAAATTCATGAATATTTAGAAGAAAAATTAGCTTTACAAACCCAAGTTCATGGGGTAATGTTAAATATTCATGGAAAAGGTGTTTTATTACAAGGAGCAAGTGGAATTGGGAAAAGTGAAGTAGCCTTAGAATTAGTAAAAAAAGGCCATATTTTAATTGCTGATGATATGGTAATTTTAAAAAATATTGATGGGAGTAAACTAGTTGGAGAAGCACCTGATTTACTAAAAAGTAAGATGGAAATTAGAGGAATTGGAATAGTTGATATTCAAAAATTATTTGGAGTTACTTCAGTTTTATTAAAAGAAAATTTAGACTTAATAATTGAACTAACAAATTCCGAATTAGAAGTTGACCGTATTGGAAACAATTATCAATATAAAGAAATTTTAGGTGTAAAAAAGAAAAAAATAAATATTCCGGTTATGGCTGGGAAAAATTTATCATCATTAATTGAAGTAGCTGTAGCTAATTTTCAATTAGCAGAAGATTATGGCTATAGTTCATCAGAAGAATTCATTAAGTCATTAAATAATATGTTAAAGGAGACTAATGAAACTAATTAAAAGATTTAGATTATCAGCTAGTTTAAATAATGCTTTATTAATTTTAGAAAATAATAAATATATTTTAATAGATGCCCCTAATAAAATTGAAAAAGTAATTGCTTATTTAGAACAAGAAAATATTATACTTAGTGAAGTTTGGTTAACACATTGTCATTATGATCATGTCTTAGGACTACCACTATTAAAAGAAACTTATCCTAAATTAAAGGTTTATATAGCAGATGAAGAAATGAAGGGAATTAATGATCCAAATGATAATCTTTTAATAAAAGTAAAAGATAATAACTTTTCTTATGATGGAGAAATTTTAGATAATCAATTATTACTTGAAGAATATCCTGATTTACAAATGTTTTACATATCAGGACATTCCTTAAAATCAACTTGTTATTATTTTCCTAATGATAATACAGTTTTTGCTGGTGATAGTTTATTTAGAGAAACAATTGGAAGAAGTGATATGATTTATGGAAGTCAAGAGAAATTAATTGCTGGTATAAAAAAACACTTATTGACTTTACCTAAATCAACAACAGTTTATCCAGGACATGGTTTTATGACAACGATTGAACATGAATTAGCAAATAATCAAGTAATAAAATAAAGTTAAGTAATATATCAAAAGGAGTATGATGAAAATAAAAGATGTAATTCATGGAGAAATAAATATTGAAGAAGATATTATAATTGACTTAATACAAACTTTAGAATTTCAAAGATTAAGAAAAATTAAACAATTAGGTGTTACCAATTATACTTTTCCAGGTGCTGAGCATACAAGATACAGTCATAGTATAGGTGTTTATTACATTATAAAATTAATTTTAAAAAAATTTGAAACATCTAATTTATATACATCTGAAGAAGCCATTGCTTTAAAAGTTGCTGGTCTTTTACATGATATTGGACATGGACCTTTATCACATGCTGCTGAAACTTTTTTTGATTACGCTCATGAAGATTTTACAATTGCAATTATTCAAAAGCAAGATGGGGAAATTCACCAAATTTTAAAAAAATATGATCAAAATAATCAGCAAAACATTTATCAACAAGTAATTGATTTAATTGCTAAAGAGCATGGTAATAAAGCTTTAAATTCTTTAATTTCTTCATCTATCGATGCTGATCGAATGGATTATTTATTACGAGATAGTTATTATACTGGAGCGGTGTATGGAACAATAGATATTCAAAGAATAATTTCTTTAATGAAATATAAAGAAAATAAAATTGTTTTTGACTCAAAAGCTTTATATACTTTAGAAGATTTTATTTTGTCAAGATATCATATGTTTAACCAAGTATATTTAAATAAAAAATCATTAATATATGAAAGATTATTACAAAAAATATTAGAACGAGTGTTTACATTATACGAACAAAGTTTTGAATTTAAAACAGATACAGGCATTTTCTTTGATTTAATTGAAAAACCAATCTTAGTAGAAAATTATATTAAAATAAATGATTATAACTTTATGGCTGCTATTGATAATTTATATTATGAAGAAGATGAACAATTAAAATGTATCGTTGGAGTATTAAAAAAAAGAGTAAATTTTTATGAAGAATTTGAAAATAATATTAAGTTACAAGCTAATGAATTAATACTAACTACTGATAATATTAATAAAAAAGTTTACTCAGCTTTAGAACCAATATTTATTTTAGATGAAACAGGAAAAGTTAAAAAAATTGAAGAAGTTTCACAAATTTTTGAATTTTCTAAAACAACATTAACTATAAGTGTAAAAGAGAAAAAGTATAAAGTGAGTCTTTAATGGAAAAAAAGAAATTAACGTATATAGAATATATAAATAAGCAAAAAGTTATAGAATTTACACGAATTTGTAAAGTTAGTGAAATACCTGATTATTTTTTAATTGAGTATTTAGTGGAAAAAAAAGATAAAATACAATTGTGTGTTTATAAAAATAATGATATAATTACTATTATTAGAAATGGTTTGATTACATATACCGTTAAGCATCAAAATGAATTATCAATGGAACTAGAAATTAAAATTAAAAATGAACTAATAAATGAAATATTTAAACAGAAAATAAAAACTAATAAAGTTAGTATAATTCAAGAAAATAATAATTTTCAAATAGAAATTGAATTTAAAAAAGATGAAGAAATAATAAAAAGTATTTATCAAATTAAAGGAGCAAATAATGGATGATGTTACAAAAGAATTAGCAAAAGAAATTAGTGATTTAGTTAATAAGATATATCAAGTAGAACTTAAAGATATTATTTTTGAAGCACCACAAGATATTAAAAATGGACATTTATCAACAAATGTTGCTCTAAAAAATTGTAAGTTAGTAAAAAAAAATCCTTTTGATTTTGGAACAGAAATAGTCAATGGACTAGCGGAAAATTCAAAAATTGCTAAGGTTGAAGTTGTTAAACCGGGATTTATAAACTTTTATTTTTCTAAACAATTTTTTGGAACATTTGTAAGTGAAAAGTTATATAATAATTTTTATAAATTTCCACCTAAAGAAGAAATGATTAATGTAGAATATGTTTCAGCTAATCCCACAGGAGATTTACACTTAGGACATGCTCGAAATGCTGTTTTTGGAGACTCTTTAGCCAACTTATTAAAAAGAGTAGGTTATAAAGTTACTAAAGAGTATTATATCAATGATGCTGGTGTACAAATGCAAAATTTAGGAAAATCAGTTCAAGCATTTTACTTAGAGTTGTGCGAAGTAAAATTTGCTTTTCCAGAAAATGGATATAAAGGAAAAGAAATAAAAACTATTGCTCAAAAAATTTATGAGGATTTTACTAATACTAAAGTGGAGACTGAATTACAATTTTTTATTAATTTTGCTTATGAACAAAATTTAACAGAAATCAAAAGGATTTTACAATGTTTGAATGTTGAATTTGATTTATTTTCTTCAGAACAGTTTTATCATGATCAAGGATTAGTTCAAGAAGCTATAACAACTTTACAAGCAAAAGATGAAATTTATGAAAAAGATGGTGCTTGGTGGTTAAATACGACTAAATATGGCGACGATAAAGATCGAGTATTACAAAAGAGTGATGGAACACATACTTATTTAACATCTGATATTGCTTATCATAAAGATAAAATGGAAAGAACTAATGGACTTTTAATAAATATTTGGGGTGGAGATCATCATGGATATGTTAAACGAGTTGAAGCGGCTATGCAATCGTTAGGTTTTGATAAAAAAAATCTAGAAATTCTTTTAATTCAAATGGTAGCGATTTTAGAAAACAATGAACAAGTAAAAATGTCTAACCGGGCTGGAACTTCAGTAACAATTAAAGATTTATTAAAACTTATTAGTCCTGATGCCCTAAGATACTTCTTTGTGATGCGAAGTCCTGATACTCAATTAGACTTTGATATTGCCTTAGCAAACAAACAAAGTAGTGAAAACCCCATATTTTATATCCAATATGCCCATGCTAGAATTTGTTCATTATTAGAAAAATCAGAAGTTAACTTAGACAAAAAAGTAATGATAGATAGTGAACAATTGACCGAATTAGATGTTAAAGTAATAAATTTATTACAAAAATATGAAGAAGTATTAATGGAAGCCGCAAATAATCGACGTCCTCATTTAATTTCTAATTATTTATACGATATTGCTGCTAATTATCATAAATATTATAATCAATAAAAGATTTTAGGACAAGAATTAGCATATATGAATAATAAGTTATTAATATCAAAATTAACAAAAAAAATTATTAGTGATGGTCTAAGCATCATTGGTATTAAAGCATTAGAAAAAATGTAATTAATAGGAGAAAAATTGAATAGTATAAAAGAAACCGCAACAAAATTAATTAATGAAAAAAATGATTTTGTATCATTTGAAGAAATAATTGCTGGGCTAGATGCTCAAAAAATTAGTAAAAGTGATTTACAAGCAATGATTTATACAGATTTGACATCAAATGGAGAGTTCTTTTTTAAAGATGGAACCTTTAATTTTAAAAAAAACTTTACAATGTACGAAATTTCTAAATTAAAAAGTGAATATGCAATAAGTGAAATTGAAGAAGATTTAAACGAAGAAGAAGAAGAAATAATTAATGATAACTTTAATGAAGAAGGAGAAGTTGTTATTGATATTGATGATATTATCGAAGATAATATTAATTTAGATGATATTGATAGTGAATAATAAATTATTCTATTTTAGGAAAAGGTTATTCAAGGAAGGGACAAATGAGCCTCATTATTTTAATTTTTATAATATTATTTATTTTTACAGCGATATTAGCCTCATTAGAAATGGCAATTTCTTCAGCTAATAAGTTAAGAATAAAAACAAAAGCTCAAAAAAAAGATAAAAAAGCAATTAAAGTTTTGAATTTAATTGAAAATTATGATCGAACATTAACAACAATAATTGTTTTAAATAATATTATTAATATTATTTTACCAACAATTTCAACCGTTATTTTTATTAGAATTTTTATTGATAATCAAGAATTAGGAATAGTTATTTCAACAGTATTTTTAACAATTTTATTGTTAATGTTTGGAGAAATAATACCCAAAACGTATGGTAAAAAAAATTCAGAAAAAATGTTATTTGGTTTTGCTCGTTTTATTGATATAATTGTTAAGTTATTTAAACCATTAACCTATTTATTTTTGTTAGTTAATGGTTTAGTAAAAGATAAATTATTTAATACTAAAGAAGAAGATATTGAAGTTGAAGAAGAGTTATTAACAATGATTGAAGAATCTTCACAAGGTGGAGGATTAGAAAAAAATGAAGGAGAATTATTACGAAACGCCATTGAGTTTAATGATATTCGTGTTGATGAAATTCTTCAACCAAAAAATAATATGATTATGATTGATATTACTGAAAAAAATAGTTCAATTTTTAATATTTTATCAGAAGAAAAGTACTCAAGAATACCGGTTTATAAAGATACTACTGATAATATTGTTGGGCTTATTTCTGAACGTGATTTTTTACGTGCTTATATTAAAAATAAAGATTTTAAATTAAAAAATATTTTACGAGAAATTGATTTTATACCGGATACTTTAAAAGTATCAAAATTATTACCGGAAATGCAAAAAAAACATTCTAATATTTCTATTGTTGTTGATGAATATGGAACTGTCCAAGGGTTGATAACAGTTGAAGATATTATTGAAGAATTGGTTGGAGAAATTTGGGATGAACATGATGAAGTAATCGTGGAATATACAAAAGTTTCTGAAAATCTATATCATGTTTTAGGAACAATGACTTTAGATGATTTTAACAAAATATTTGAACAAGAAAATATTGATACTGAAACAGAAGATTCAACAATTGCCGGATATTTATTAGAAAAAGCTGAAAGAATACCAGCAATTGGTGAACAATTTGAAGATGATTCTTTTGTTTATAAAATTTTAAAAGTTGATAATAACAAGATAGAAATGATTGAAGTAAGAAGTAAAAATGACTTATAAATATATTATAAAAGTAGAATATGATGGTAGTACATTTAATGGTTATGGAACTCAACCCCACCAAAATACAATTCAAGATAACTTAGAAAAAGTTTTAACAATGATTAACTCTAATCAAAAGGTTAAAACTTTTGCTACATCTAGAACCGATGCTAAAGTTCATGCTTATATGCAAATTGTTCAATTTTCTTTAAATAAAGAATTTGAAATACATAATCTAAAAAATAAATTGAATAAAATGCTAAAAGAGCAAATTAATGTTTTAGAAATTATTAAAGATTATCAAGATTTGATTAATGTACGTTATGATGTAATAAATAAAACATATATTTATAAAGTTATGCAAAGTAAAAGTCCATTTTATTTAAACTATGCGTTATATTTTCCAGAATTATTAGCAGTTGACCAAATGCTTGAAGCAACTAAATATTTAATTGGTACACACAACTTTACTAGTTTTTGTAATAAAAATACCGATGTTATTAATAAAATTAGAACAATTAATTACATTAAAATTTATCAAAAAATAGAAAATAATTTAACTATACTTTATTTTGAAGTAAATGGTAATGGATTTTTGTATAATATGGTACGTTTAATTGTTGGAACTTTACTTATGGTAGGAAGTAATAAATATCCCAGTAAAAAAGTTCAAGAATTATTACTTCAAAAAAAAAGAACTAAAGAATGTGTATTAGCACCAGCTCATGGCTTATATTTAAAAGAAATTAATTATAAACAAAATTTTTTTAAAAGATAGATTGGAGGGAGATGAAAGCAAAAACGGCAGACTTATTATTATTAGTAGTTGCTATTTTATGGGGGTTTGGTTATATTGGTACTGATTTATTGATAGCTCAAAATATGAATACTTTAGCAATAGTTGGTTATCTCTTTTTAATTTCTACAATATTTTTAATATTTATTTTTTATAAAAAATTAAAAATAAAAAAATATTATTTATGTGTATACATTGTTGTAGTAATTATTTTATTTTTAGCATTTTTTTTTCAAACCGTGGCGATGAATTATACAACAGTAACTAACGTTTCTTTTTTTACTGGAATAAATGTAATTTTTATACCATTATTGGCATTTATCTTTAACAAAAAAGCTTTAAAAATTAATCATCTTTTAGCAGTTCTTTTAACAATTTGTGGAATTTATTTTTTAACAGGTGGAATAAATAATTTAGTGCTAGGAGATATTTTAGCTTTAATTTGTGCTTTTTTATTTGCTTTACATATTGTTTTAATAGCTTATTATGCTAAGAAAATAGAAATCTTTAATTTAGCAATTTATCAAATGCTAGTTGTTGCTATTTTAGCCTTTATTTTTGCAATACCACTACAAATAAATATGTTAGAACAAGTATTAAAAGTTAATGGTTTAATTTTATTATTTGTTGGTTTAGTGCCATCAGCAATTTGTTTTTTATGTCAAAATATTGCTTTAAAATATACAGATGAAGCAAGAGGAAGTATTATTTTAAATACTGAAGCCTTATGGGGAGCATTATTTGCTATAATATTATTAGGAGAAATTTTTAAAGTATCAATTATTATTGGAGGACTATTAATGTTTAGTGCTGTCTTGTTAGATGAAATTAATTTTAAAAAAAAATTTAAAAATATAAAAAATAATTAATAAAATTTTGTAAGGAGAAAGATGATGCATAAAATTAGAATATTGTCAGATGAAATTGCTAATAAAATAGCCGCAGGAGAAGTTGTTCAACGACCATTGTCAGTTGTTAAAGAATTGGTAGAAAATTCAATTGATGCCCAAAGTAAAGTTATTAAAGTTGAATTAATTGGTTCTGGTTTAGAAGAAATTAAAGTAATCGATGATGGAATAGGAATGGATGAAGCAAATGTTAAGTTGTGTTTAACAAGACACGCTACCTCTAAAGTTTTAAATGAAGAAGATATTTATAAAATAATGACTTTAGGCTTTAGAGGAGAAGCTTTAGCTTCAATTTCAGCAGTTTCCCAATTTTCCTTAATTACTTCAACTGACGGAATAAATGGCTATGAAATTGTTAAAAATGGAGATGAACCAAGTAAAATTACTAAAACATATGCTAATCAAGGAACAACCATAAGTGTAAAGAATTTATTTTTTAATACACCAGCACGTTATAAACATTTATCATCAACTTTTTATGAATTATCTTTAATAATTCAATATATTAATAAAGCAGCTTTAACAAATCCGAAGATTAAAATTGAATTAACTAATAATGAAAATCAATTATTTTCTTCATTAGGTGATAATAACATAGTTAATGTTATGCAACGAATATATAATACTGAAGTTGCTAAAAATATTATTGAATTTACTGCTGAAAATAATGATTTTAAAATTGATGCTTATATTGTAAAACCCCAAATCACAAGAAGTAAAAAAAACAATATGCATATTGCGGTAAATAATCGTATAATAAAAAATATTGCAATAGAAAATATGTTATTAAAAGGTTATGGACAATATTTACACACTGGACAATTTCCAATTTTATTTATTAATATTTATACTGATTACTCTTTAATAGATATTAATATTCATCCAACTAAAGAACAAATAAAAATTTCATTAATTAATAAACTAGAAGAACTTATTGTTAAAAATATTCAAGAAAAAATAACGGAAGTTGAATATATTGCTAAACCTAAGGTAGAACAATATAAAATCAATGATTTTTCTCAAAATTCTAAAGTTGTTAAAGTTGAAGAAAAGGCAACCTTGACACATGAAGAAAATAGCAATTTAGATAAACTATTTCAAGAACCTGTAAAGAAAAAATTAAATAAAGAAGAACCTCAACAACAAGAAAGTCAACCAAATATAGAACAGAGTACACAATCTGTAAAGCATACTGCATCATTAAAGCAAGAAAATTTAATGGATTCTAAAAATAAAAGTGATTTTGTTTTGCAAGAAGTATCTAGTGAATACGGTGTAAGTAAAAATGATAAAGAGGAATTAGCTAATTTAAAAGAAGAAACCAAAACTGAAAATTATCAAAATTATTTTATTGATTTTTTTGCAAATGAAGCAGTTATTAATGATAGTAATAATAAAATAAAAAAAGAAGAAAGTGTTAAAGAAAATAATTTTTCAACTCAAGAAAAAGCTCCTACGCAAATAGAAGAATTTAATTTTGCGCCAAATGAAGGACTATTAGAAGATAAGTCTTATCAACAAAGTTTAATTAAAAATGGTAAATTTATTGGAATTTTTCATAAAACATATATTTTATTTGAAAATGAGCAGGGAATCTATTTTATTGATCAGCATGCTGCTCAAGAAAGAATACGTTATGAACAAATAAGAGATAATTTTAAAAAGAAAAAATTTAATTATCAACGTATTTTAGTACCACAAATTTATGATTTTACAGCATCAGAATATTTATTAATTAATACTAAAATAGAAGATTTAAAAAATATTGGTTTAAACTTTGAAAAATTTGGACCAAATACTTTAAGATTAACAGAAGCTGATAGTTGGTATTTAAAGACTAAAAATTTAGAAACTCAAATTAGGAGTATTATTGATTTAATAATAAAAGATAAAACAATAACTTTTGATAAAATAGTTGATAAAATAGCAATTTCAATTGCCTGTAAAGGTTCAATTAAAGCTCATGACTTTATTACGCCTTATGAAAGTGAAGATTTATTAAAACAATTGGCAAAATGTCAAGATGCTTATACATGTCCGCATGGGAGACCGATTATTGTTAATTTAGAACAATATCAAATTGAAAAAATGTTCAAAAGAGTTATGTAAGGGGAATAATGAAAAAGTTAGTTTTTGGAATATATGTTTTAATAGGAATGATTATTTCTTTACCAATTATGATAGTTTTAAGAATTTTAAAAAAAGATGAAAAACTTACACCACTATTTTTAAGTAAATACTTTAGAATAATGTTAAAAGTTTTAAATGTAAAAGTTAAAATTCAAGGTGAAATAACTTATCCTTTAGGTAATACTTTAGTAGTCTCTAATCACTTATCAATGTTAGATATTGTTTTATTAACAGGATATGTAAAAGAAAGAATGATTTTTATTTCCAAAGAAGAAAATGCTAAAGTACCAATAATTTCAATTTGGATGAAATATAATGGAGTTATTTTTATACCACGTGATAATTTAAGAGAAAGTATTAAGCGATTAAATAAAGCTACAAATTATATGAAAAATAATATCCCGGTTATTATATTTCCACAAGGAACTAGATCAAAAGATATTAATTTTAAAGCAGGTAGTTTAAAATTTGTTCAAAAATCACAAGGTAGCATTTTACCAATTGCGATTAAAGGAACAGATGAAATTTTAAAAAATAAAAGTTATTCTAAAAATATAGTTGAACTAACTTTTAATGAGATAATTCCTTATGAAGATTACC
Source organism: Mycoplasmatales bacterium (assembly GCA_047971455.1). Lineage (GTDB taxonomy): Bacteria > Bacillota_I > Bacilli_A > UBA3375 > UBA3375 > JBKDZV01. The sequence continues at coordinate 54,698 of JBKDZV010000031.1, forward strand.
AAAATCAAAACTTAGTTGAAGTCCAAACAAATATTCAAGAACTAATAAAAAAGGAAGTAAATTATGAATAAATACTATTTTGATTATTCAGCAACAACACCAGTAGCTGATAAATATTTGGAAGTATATAATGAAATAAGCAAAAAATTTTATATGAATACCCAAAGTGATCCTATTACAAGTGATTTAGCTAAACAAGCCCAAAATAAAATTTTAGAATTATTAAATTTGAATAATAATTATGAAGTTATTTTTACTTCAGGAGGAACAGAAGCTAATTCATTGGCTATTTTAGGACGTTTTAAAAACGAAGTAAATAAAAAACATTTTATAACTTCAGCAATTGAACATCCTTCAGTTTTAGAAACATTTTATGAGTTACAACGTCTAGGACATGAAGTTGAGTTTATTAACCCTCAAAGCAATGGAATTATAAAAGAAGAAGAAGTAGTAAATAAAGTTAAAAAAAATACAGCATTAATTTCAATAATGAGTGTTAATAATGAAATAGGAACAATTCAACCAATTAATAAAATATTTACAGCAGTTAAAAAAATAAATACTAATATTATAACCATGAGTGATTTTGTCCAAGCAGTAGGAAAAATCAAAATAGATTTTACAAATGTAGACTTAGGAACTTTTTCAGGACATAAATTTTATGGTGCTAAGGGAATAGGTATATTAATAAAAAAAAAGAAAATAGTAATGGAACAAATTATTTATGGTTCTAAAATTTCAATAAGACCGGGAACCCAATCCTTAGCCGATCAAATTGCGTTTGTCAATGTATTACAAAAAGCAATTGAAACAACAGAAGTTAATTATAAAGAAATAATTAAAAAGCAAGAATATTTTATAAATAAATTAAATAAAGATAAAATAAAAATTAATGGTGAGCAAAGTATAGGAGTCCTAAATATAACATTAGATATTATGGCTCAATCAGAAACAGTAGTAGAATATTTATATGATAAAGGAATAATTATTTCAACAAAATCATCATGTGCAGTAAAATTAAATAAACCATCTCATGTATTACAAAGTGTAGGACTGGATGATAAACAAATAAACAGAACAATTAGAATTAGTTTCTCAGTCAAAACAACAATTGAAGAAATAGATTATTTAATTAAAGAGTTGAATATTGTAGTAAATAAATTTTAAAAAGTACAAGTCTTTATTAAAAAAATGATATACTTGGTAAGTAAGAAATATTTCTTGCGTTTTCGTAGTATTTTATATTTAAAATTAGCTAAAAAGATTATAAAAATTTAATAATAGTGGGAAAAGTATGAAAAATTATTTTTAAAAAATACGGGAAGATAATCAAGATAAAGAATATATTGATGATATTGATTTAGGTTTTAAAATGTATAAGCATTTAATGATTTTGAAATTAATTATTTTGAAAAACTATAGAAGTTATATGACAGTGTTAAATTTAATGATAATTTTACAAAAGTTAAGTTTGAGGATTACGTTGGAATTTAATAGATAAAGATTTTGATGATAATAAAACTAAGTTATTATTGCGAAAAATAGATAATAATGAAACTTTTAATATTTGTAAAATTATATTATTTGCAGTTAATTTTAATTCTAAAGAATTAAGGGAAATAAAAGAAGCATTTAAAGGATATAAAAATAGAAAAGAGGTATTAAATATGGCTAACAACTTTTTAAGAGTGAGTAAAATTGAAGGGTATAATATAGAATATTCTAAAGATAATGTTGTTTTTAAAGCTAAAGATGGAAAGTCCAAAGAGGTAAAAGGTGTTGTTAATAGTAAAATTAATAAAAAAATTAAAGGTTTAAATGATAAAAAGTTATATAAAGAATTAAAGGGTGAAGATAAATCAGAAGGTAAGTTTTATTTAATAAAAAGTATATGCGAAGAAATAGTTAAAAAATCAGTTGACGTTAATAAATTAAATAATAAATTAAAAGAATTAAATAAAAAAGAGTTTCCCGAAGAAAATAAAAAACGTAAAAAGATAACAAAAGAAGAAATAATAAGTTATTCGTTATCTAAATTTGGTAAGGAGATGAATGCTCATATTGAAATAGTAAGATTAATGAAAAAGGAAAGTATTACTTATAATGATTTAGTGCCAATAAGAGAAAGAATACAAGAGTTTAAAGATAAAAGAAAAAATTATTTGGAAAATGCTAAAAAGGGTATAACAGAATCTATTGATGGTAATAAAATTACTGAAAATAAAGGTAATAGATATGAATCTCTATTAAATTCTGATATTTTTGAAGCTACAATTAATAGTTATAATTTAGAAGTTTTTATAAATAAGGTTAATACTAGAGATAAAGAAGTAGAGAGTATTTATAATATATATAAAGAACATCAGAAAAGTTTATATGGAACAAAAAATAAACATATTGAAAGCAATAGATCAAATATTAATATGAAAAATCTAGATAGATTGATTAGAGAGTATTTAGAGTTGAAAAAGTTAAATTCTAAATATATTAATGATAGTGAATTAAATTTTGAAAAAGTTAAAAATATTTTGTTTAGAAAAATAAAAAACAAAGAAATTAATTGGAAACTTAACAAAAAATCTTTAACGTCTTTAAATGGATTAATAAATGAACGTATTAAATCAAATATGTTCAGAAAATTAAATTATTATAGTTATGAAGCAAGTAATTCATTATTGAGAAAAAGAATAAATATAGCTAATGGAAATGATTGTTTACATATAGAAGGAATAAATAAACTAGTAGAAGTAAATTTGAATAAAAAACCACAATATAATGATGTATTTAAAACTAAAGAGGAAAAGAAGAAATTTATAGATAATATTAAAGATAAACTGAATATAGTAAAAAATGTTTGTAGTATAGGAGAAATAGAAAAGAATTTAAAAAATTTAGAAAAAATAGAAACTTTTGATAAAATTGATAAAAAGACTACTAAAAAAATACGAGAAAAATTTAATATGTGTTATAAAGAAATATATGACTCTGTTGATAAAATTAAGAAAGATTATGATTATATAGATTATGATGATAACTTTGATTTGGAAAATATGAAAGAATTATCTAATTTAGAATATGAGAACAAGAGAAATAAATTGAACAAAAAATTTATAGATAAAAATGAAATTCCCAAATTAGTATATGAAGAATTTCAAAAAGTTAGAGAATTCCGTAATCTATTAAATCATCCAGATAAGTCATTCAGTAATTTAGAAAATCAAATATCTGATGTAGAAGTAGATAATATATTGAATCAATACTTTGATAATATTAAGTTAGATTTAGAACATTCTGGTTTATATAAAGTGTATAATGATGATATAAAAGAACTTTTTTTAAATAGCTTAGTTAACACTAATCAAAGTAGATATAATTTTACACCATCTTTTAATGACGTTATTAAAAATAATAATTTTAAAGATAAGTCAAACAATATTAGTAAAGAATATTATAACTTGTTAAAGAAAATTTATAATAATATATTTATTGTTGATAAAGCTTATCAAGAGAATAAATATAACAATGCTGTTAATAAATTGAATACGGATAAAGTAAAAGAAGATTTTAGGGAAAGTGAAAAAATAGAAAATAAATTATTAGCATTACAAGATAGATATAACAGAAGATTAAATAATGAAAATGAAGAAGGTAGTGAGAAGTATGTGTTAAGTTGTATTTATGCACATATGTTTAATAATTTTTTGGAAGACATGAAATTTAAAATAGTAAATGAGAGTAATGATATTGAAACTATTGAGGACATATTTAAAGAATTTAAAAATATGAATAAAGATAAGTTTATTAAAGAGTTAAAAGAAATGAACGTTTATTTCTTTTATTTACTTAAAAATCTTTCTGAAAAATCAAGAAATAGTTTAGAGCATCAACTTAAATCTTATAGTAAGAATTGTGAAAATATAGTAGGTATCGAAATTAATAAAATTCTTCCATTATTTAAGTATTTTAAAAATTATAATAATAAAATTAAATTTAAAGAAGTTAATATAGATTTATTTTTTGAAAAGAAAGCACTTGAAGAATGTGATAATAACGGAAGTGAATTTGAAACAAGGCTTTATCAAGAAAAAGGAATTAGTGAAGATAAACAATTATCATTGCATATTTCTAATATGTTTAATAGTATATATATTGATAGAATAGTAAAGTTTTTTGAAAATAGTGATAATAAAAAATTTAAAATAAGTGCTGATAATGTTAAAGAGTTATATGAAATTGAGAATAATAAATTAGATTTAAATAGTATTTTAAATAAAGAAAAAGTAGAAGAAAAAAATGAACAATTAAAAATTTTTAATAAAAATAGAAATATTAAATCTCAAGTGATGTTAGAAGATTTATCATCTATAAATTATATATTAAATGATATATATTCTATATTGCTTAAGTTTGCAACTACAGCAGGTATTATATTAAGTAACTTATTTAGTGATGAAATTACCAACAGTGAAAATAATGATAAAAGTACTAAAAATGAATTTTTTGAAATAAAAAAGGAAAAGAAAATTGAATTATTAAATAAACTTAATAATAGTGAATTATTAGATAAAGATTTAAAAATAATTGTAAGCAAATTAAAAGCAGATAGCAAAAATGAAGATAATCACGATATAAGTGTGATAAGAAAGGCTTTTTGTCATTATAATAAAGAAGTATTTGAATTAAGTATTTTAGATATGATTAACTTGATTCGATATTTATGTTCTTTTGATAGAAAACAAAAAAATAATGTAACAAGAGCAATTGTTAATTATTTAAATAGAAAAGGGATAAGTGTTGAGTTTGAATTTAATCAAAATCACTTTATTAATAATGTAATTTTAAATAATAGAACAGAAGAAAAATTAAAACCTTATCATTCTGATTATAAATTGGAATTAATGGAAGAATTGATTAGATTTTAAGTTATAAAACATAGTAAAAAAAGGAGTGGTTTGGAAAGAAACTAATAAAAGTTTGCTCTATAAAATTTAATAAAAAATGCAAAAGGGATTTCCTTTCAGGTATAATTTTATTAAGCTCTAACAAAAACTATGAAAAAGAGGTTCCTTGTTATATTATAAATTTTATAGATAGTAAGACATAGTAAATATTTTCTATAAAAATTAAAGTTCGGAAGAGATAATTATCTTTCGGATATTTTTATTGTATTATAATTCTGTTAAATAGTTTTGAAATAATAAAATATAACTATATTTGCTACTATTTTTAGTAACTTTTCTGACACTTAACAAAAACTACTTTTAATGTTTATCCAATTTTATAGAGAAAAATTTTACTAGTTTCCAAAAATATAATAACGCTAAATATTTAGGTATGGATAAAGGGATTTATTAGAATATTTTTTAAAAATCATTTTCCAAAAGAAGATTAAAACAACTATTACAATCTTATAATTACATATAAATAGTTGTAAATTTAATAAAAATATAGTAAAATATCTTTTAATATACTAAAGGAAGGAGTATTATGGATTTGTTATTTGGATTACCAGATTTTTTTATTCTTATAGGTGTAGTAATAATAATTTTAGGGTTTGCCCTTAAAATAGATACGATATTCACTGTAGTATTAGCAGGAATTGTAACAGGAATCATTGCCAAGATGGGGGTGAATGACATATTAACAACATTAGGTCAAGCCTTTGTAACAAATCGATATATGACAATTTTTGTTTTATCTTTACCAGTAATAGGTATGCTTGAGAAGAATGGATTAAAGCAAGTTGCTGTTGATAAAATTTCAAAAATAAAAGCTGCTTCTCAAGGTAGAATATTATCATTATATCTTTTTATAAGAACTTTGGCAGCAGCAGGTGGGCTTCGTTTACAAGGACATGTACTTTTTATACGTCCTTTAATTTTACCAATATCTGAAGGAGCAGCAAAAAATAAATATAAAAATTTGAAAGAAGAAGATATTGAAAGAATACGCGGACTTTCAGGAGCAGTAGAAAATTTTGGAAATTTTTTTGGCCAGAATGCTTTTATTGCCAGCTCTGGTATATTATTAATAGTAGGTACATTTGATGAACAAGGAGTAGATGTAAGTACTGCAGCAGTATCAGGCTGGTCTTGGATAATAGTCCTTTTAATAGTTGTTTTAGGTACAGCTTATTTCTTATTACATGATAAGCTTTTGGACAGAAAGTATAGTAAAAGGGAGGATAAGTAATGGAAACAATATTTTTAGAATTAATGTATATAGTAATTGGATTAATAATGATATATAATGGAGTATCCCTTTATAAAAATACAGCTAATAAAAATAGAGTAACAAGTTGCTTATTTTGGTCTATATTAGGACTATTATTTATTTTACCAAATCTTCAAGTATTTTATGGCGGAGAAATGCCTTTTATTCCATACAATATTGTAGGACTACTAGTTATAGTTCTAGCAGTAATTTCTTTATTTAAGAAAATATCACAAGGCCATTATGAATTAACTAATGAGGAAACAAGTGCAGCTAAAGGAAGAAAAATTGGAGTGAAGATATTTATACCTGCCGCTTTAATAGGAATTTTAGGATTTGCATTTTATGGTATGCAACAACTTAGTTTTTATCCTGAAGTATTAAAAGTTGGAGATTTAGGAGCTTTAGGATTATCTATTATAGTATCTTCGATAATAGCATTTATTATAACAAAAGAGAAGCCTAAAGTAGCAGTAGCTCAAGGACGTAACTTATTAGATCAAGTAGGACCGCTTAGTATATTACCACAAATTTTAGCAGCACTAGGGAGTTTATTCACAGTTGCAGGGGTAGGAACATACATAGCAAGTATAACATCAAATTTTATTCCAGATGGAAATTTATTTATAGCAGTTGCAGTGTATTGTATAGCTATGGCAATGTTTACTGTTATAATGGGTAATGCGTTTGCAGCATTTTCAGTTATTACTGTAGGAATAGCAATTCCATTTTTAGTAATACCAGGTGGAAATCCGGCAGTAATAGGAGCATTAGGTATGACAGCAGGTTTTTGTGGAACCCTTATAACACCAATGGGAGCCAATTTCAACATTGTTCCAACATCAATTTTAGATATGAAAGATAGAAAATGGGGGATAATAAAATATCAAGCACCTATAGCAATAATTTTATTATTTTTACATATAATATTAATGTACTTGTTAGCATTTTAAAAATTGGAGGTATGAATATGAAAAAAATATTAATAACAGGATTCGATCCATTTGATAAAGAAAAAATAAATCCAGCATATGAAGCGGTAAAGTATATACCAGATGAAATATTAGGAAATAAAATCATAAAATTAGAAATTCCAACAGTTTCATATAAAGGGATTAAAAAAACTATCCAAGCAATTGAAGAGTATCAACCAGATATAGTAATAAATGTAGGTCAAGCTGGAGGAAGGTTTAGTGTAACTCCCGAAAGAGTTGCAATTAATTTGAACGATTTTCGTATTAAAGATAATGAAGGTAATCAACCACTTGATTCAAAAATATCTGAAAGTGGCGAAAATGCTTATTTCTCCACTATACCAATAAAAGCTATTGTTAAAGATTTGAAAAAAGAAAATATACCGAGTACAGTTTCTTATAGTGCAGGTACTTTTGTTTGTAATCAAGTTATGTATGGAGTATTAGAGTATATAAGTAAAAATAAATTAAATATAAAAGCAGGATTTGTTCATATTCCCTTTATGACAGAACAAATAATAGATAAAGTAAATGCTCCTTCATTATCTTTAGATCAGTTAATAAAAGCATTAGAAGTAATAATAAAATCTTGTATAGAAAATAATGAAGATATAGGTGGAGTAAGTGGTGAAATTAGTTAAAAATATATTTGTTTATGGAACGCTCAAAAAAGGTAAGCGAAATCATAAATATTTTAAAGATAGTATAATTTCTGTACGTGAGGGATATATACATGCTTCGCTTTATCATTTAGTTGATTATGATTGCCCAACAATTTTGGAAGGAAATGATAAAATCTATGGTCAATTTTTAGAATATAATGATCCTACAGATGAAATTGAAAAAGAAATAGATTATCTTGAAGGAAATTTTGGTGATAATCAAGAACTGATTTATTCAAAGGAAAAAGTAAAGGTATATTTTGAAAATTCTAATGAAATAAGTCAAGTATATATGTTACAAAATCATCATAATTTAAAAAAAATAAAATTAAAAAATAAATGGAAATAAATATAGAAATTTATAAAAAAACAAAACTAAAAACACCTATTTAATAATATAAATTAGAGCATTATGTTATTTAGTACAATAATAGCGATTTTATTCATAAGCAAGATATTTTAGTATTGTTGAGTATAGATTAAAAATGAATTATTGAGTAATTTAATAAGTAATGGAGTAATAGGATATAATAAAAAATTTAAAGAAAATGGGTTAGAGAAAGTAAAAGAGTTATATTCTTTATCATTGGGAAAGCTAAAAATAGAAAATACTTATGAGCTAGGAAATAGTAAAAATAATCTTGAACTAATTAAACAAGCAGGAATAGGTATAGAGAATGCTGGTGAAGATATTAAAAATATAATTAATATGTTATTACTCAGGTAGAAAATAACTATGATATAATAGTAAAAATTTAGAAAATTATATAATAAGTACGTATCAATTTAAATTAAAGCAAATTTTTTAAAAATCAACTAGGAGTATATTTATGCAAAATATAAATTTTAAATATAGTGTTCATGAAAAACCTAAAACAAGAACTGAGTACATTTTATTAAGTATTCAACATGTTTTTGCAATGTTTGGTTCAACTATCTTAGTTCCTACTTTAATTGGAATTGATATTTCTACAAGTTTATTTACAGCAGGTGTAGGTACTTTAATTTATTCACAAGTAACTCAAAGAAAGGTTCCTGTTTTTATTGGTTCATCTTTTGCTTATATAGCAATTTTATCACAATTAAATATGACTTTTGGTCCCAATGGAATTGCCAACGCTGTTATGAGTGTTGGTATTATTTATGTAATTGTAGCTTTAATTGTTAAAATGATAGGAAATAATTGGGTAGATAAAGTTTTACCACCAATTGTGATTGGTCCAACAATTATTGTTATTTGTTTATGACTTGCACCAACCGCAATCTCTAATAGTGGTTTAAGTGCGGAAGCTTTTGATCCTTACAGCATTGTAATTGCTTTAA
>JBKDZV010000032.1:0-38242 GCA_047971455.1 Mycoplasmatales bacterium
AAGCTTTAAGTGATTATATCATTGCTACTGGAGATATTAGTATTTTAGAAGAACAAGTACCTTATAAACAACGAGATAAAAGTTTTAAATTTACTACAGAAGAGTTTACTATTTTTGAACATATAAAAAAACAAATGCTATATATTGAAAATTCATTAATTAAGGGAACATATTTACCTTGTTATGGTGATGGGGATTGGGATGATACATTACAACCAAAATCACCAGAAGGAAGAAAAAGTATGGTAAGTGGTTGGACTGCAGAACTGTTATATGAAACATTAACAAAATTTTCAACTATAATAAAAGAGTACAATGTAGAATATTATAATTATTTAAATAACTTTGCTAAAGGTTTAAAAAAAGATTATGAAAAATATATAATAAAAGATAATATAGCAGCAGGATTCATTAAATTTGAAGGTGAAAAAATCCAATATTTATTACATCCAGATGATCAAATAACTAATATTAAATATCGTTTATTACCAATAAATCGTGGAATCATATCAGAATTATTTACAATAGAACAAATAAATATGGGAATAAATATTATAAACCAAAACTTGAGATGTGAAGATGGAATACGTCTTATGGATAAACCAGCAAACTATGAAGAAGGATTTAATCACTTATTCCAACGTGCTGAGCAAGCTTCAACAGTTGGGAGAGAAGTCGGTTTACAATATGTTCATGCTCATATAAGATTTATTCAAGCAATGGCTCATATTGGTAAAAAAAGTGAAGTTTTACAAGGACTTAATAAAATAAATCCATTAGATTTAGATTTATTTGTTAAGAAAGCTAAATATAAACAAAGAAATACTTATTTTTCTTCCTCAGAAGGAGATTTTAAAACAAGATATGAATATGCTAAAGATTTCAATAAATTAAAGGATGGGACAATTCCAATAAAATCAGGATGGAGAATATATTCTTCTGGACCAGGAATTTATATGAATCAATTAATCACTAATTTTTTAGGAATAAAAATTCAAAATAATTATATTAATTTTGATCCTTGTATTGAAGATAGATATTCAGGATTAGAATTGAAATATGATTTATTAGGATATAGTACTAAAATTATTTATCAAGCAGAACAAAAAGTAGAATTAGTGGTTAATGGAGAATTTGTTCAAATAGAATATACTATAAATAAATATAAAGATAAAAATATTAAAATTACAAAAGATAAACTAATTAAGTATTTAAAAAAAGATCAAGAAAATGTTATAATGATTAAGTTAAGTTAAAAATATTTATCTTATAATTAAGTAAGATAATAGTAAAGAATGATGATAATTAGAGTGATTCTTAAAAAATTAGATGTCATTTAGCTGAGACAAGGATCTAAGAAATAATTAATAGTAAAAGAAGAAAACTTAAAAAATATAGCAATGGTTGGTGTACAAAAAATAAATTGAATAAAATGACTAGATTTCTTTATTTGAAAAGAATCTAGCCATTTTTAAAATGTAACTGTAAAAATTGTATTAAAGTCAAGAGAAATATAAAAATTAATACTTAGTAGTTTTTAAACTTAATTTTATGTTTTGAACCTAGTTTTTTGTTATAATAGTATATAAATAAGCTGTAAATTAAGTGCTATTAAAAAAGGAGTATTATGTTAAAAATAGGTTCACATGTATCAATGAAAGGTAAAGAAATGTTAGAAGGTAGTGTAAATGAAGCACTATCATATGAAGCTAATGCATTAATGATATATACTGGAGCACCACAAAATACTCGACGCAAGCCAATTGAAGAATTAAAAATTGCTGAAGGACATAAGTTACTACAAGCCAATAATATTCCAATTGAAGATGTAATTATTCATGCTCCATATATAATTAATTTAGGTAATACTATTAAACCCGAAACTTTCCAATTAGCTGTGGACTTTTTAAAACTAGAAATACAGCGTGTTGAAGCAATTGGAGCAAAATATGTTGTATTACATCCAGGAGCTCATGTTGGTGAAGGAACAGAAGCTGGGTTAAAACAAATTGTTAAAGGTTTAAATGAAGTGTTAACTAAAGACCAAAAAGCTATAATTTGTTTGGAAACTATGGCGGGTAAAGGAAGTGAATGCGGTAAAACTTTTGAAGAATTAGCATATATTATTAAGAATGTTGAATTACCAGAAAAGTTAGGAGTGTGTTTAGATACTTGTCATATTCATGATGCTGGTTATAATTTAACTAAACCTCAAGAACTTTTACAACAATTTGATGAAATTATTGGTTTAGATAAATTAAAAGTTATTCATCTAAATGATTCCGTTAATGAAATTGGAGCGGCTAAAGATCGCCATGCGAATATTGGTTATGGTAAAATTGGTTTTGAAACCTTAATGAATTTTATTAAGCAACCAGAACTAAATGATTTAGTAAAAATTTTAGAAACCCCTTATATTAATGAACGAACAAAGTCTCCTTATAAAGAAGAAATAGCAATGATTAAGTCTGGAACATTTAAGGATTGGATTAAATAATGTTTTATTGTAAAGAATGTGGTAATGAGTCTAAAAAGTGGTATGGTAAATGCCCAAGTTGTAAAAATTTTAATACTTTAGTGGAAGTAAAAAATGAAGTTAGTAATCAAAATAAAAATAAACAAAATTTTGAAACAGATATTAAAATTGAAAAATTAAAAGATGTAAATATTACTAAAGAAAATAGGCTTTTAACAAAAATTGAAGAATTAGATCGTGTCTTAGGTGGCGGTTTAGTTAAAGGTTCTTTAGTATTATTAGGAGGAACTCCAGGAGTCGGTAAATCGACATTAACTTTGCAAATTGCGAAAAATATAACTAAGGACAATAAATTATTATATATTTCAGGGGAAGAATCAACATCACAAATTAAATTACGTTCACAAAGATTACAACAAGAGTTGACTGATAATTTTTTAATAGCTAATTTAAAAAATTTGGAACAAATAATACAAGAAAGTTTAAAAGAACAAGTTAAATATTTAGTTATTGATTCTATTCAAACTATCTTTACTTCTAATAACCCTGGTGTAAGTGGAAGTGTTGGACAATTAAAAGAATGTACTTTAAACTTAATGTATTTTGCCAAAAAACATAGTATAACAATAATTTTAATAGGACATGTTACTAAAGATGGAGAAATTGCTGGACCTAAATTATTAGAGCATATGGTAGATACTGTTTTATATTTAGAAGGTGAAAAAAATACCAATTACAAAATTTTACGTTCTAGCAAAAATCGTTATGGGAAAGTTGGAGAAATTGGATTGTTTGAAATGCAAAACCTTGGTTTAGTATCTTTAGATAAAATTCAAAGTGTTTTTTTACAAACAAACCAAGCAGAAGAAGGAACAGCTATTGGAGCCATTGAAGAAGGAGATCGAATTATCTTTTTAGAAGCTCAAGCTTTAGCAGTTCCAGTTGACTTTGGCTACCCCAAACGAACAACTCAAGGCTATGATTTACAACGTTTAAACCTATTATTAGGACTAATTCAAAAGCGTTTAAATATAAGTTATAGTAATTTTGATTGTTATTTAAATATTTCAACATTATTAAAATCCAAAACTTATTCGTTAGATTTAGCGGTAATTATTGCTTTAATTTCGGCCAAAAATGGAACTAAAATTCCGAAAGATAGCTTGTATTTAGGAGAAGTATCATTAAATGGGATGGTTAAAAGTGTTAATAAACAAGTAGAAAAAATTAAAGAAGCCCAAAAGTTAGGTTTTAAAAAAGTCTATTGTAATAGTAAAAATATAAATATATCTAAATATAAAATTGAAATAATTCATTTAGATAATATTACACAAATATAGTAAATAAAGGAGAATTATGGAAGACAAAATAAAAGAATTAGTAGAATTATTATCCGAAAGTGAATTAGAATTTTTTAATACTTTACCACCTAGTGGTAAAAAATTATTTGCAGTCCATGCTCTAAAATCAAAAGTAGAAAAAACTCGTTTAAGAAATATTGACGAAGTTAAAGAAGCAATGGAATTAAAATGTAAAAACATGCACGATTACAAAAGACAAGTAAATCCGCAAAAGTACATTTCTGATGACTTGCCAGATCAAGAAAAAATAAAATTATATTTTCAAAAATTAGAAAATAAAGCAGCTGCTAAAACAATGCAAGAATTATATGATTATTTAGTAACCTTAGATAAAGATTTAAGTGTTTTATATGCTTGGAATCAACCAATGATTAAATATAAAGAAACTTTTATTTGTGCTATAAGTGTAGCAAAAGGACATTTTACTGTAGCTTTAGAAAATGAAGCCTTAGAATTTTTTAAAGAGCGAGTAATTGCTAACAAGTATGCATTAAATTCAAAAACTTTTAAAATTAAATATACCCAAGAGATTGATCGGGAATTATTAAAAGAAGCAGTCTTATTTACGATTGAATTAAAAAAAGATGCAAAAGGTTTTTGGAAATAAACTTAATTATTAAATATATTTATATAAAAAAATCTATGTTATATAACATAGATTTTATTCATAGTTTACAGTATAATTTTCAGTATTACATAATAATTTATTTTGTTGTTCATAAATTTCCACCTTATAAGTTATTGTTGAAATAGTTTTTTTACCAATTAGTTTATCTTGTATTCCATCTAAATTATAAGTTAATGTTAAATAAGAGGTATTATATTTTTTTCCTTCTTCTATCGTTATCTGCTCTTTTGTTAGCTTTAAGTTAGTATAAGTTATATTATCGTTTGTTAATAATGATTTTACTTGTTTTGTTAAATTATCTGTATTATAATTAGCAGTTTGGTATTCTTCGTTAGTTATTGAATGTTGTAAACGGGTTACCTTTTTAGTAAAGTGTGTATTTTTAATTTTAATTTTATTTTTTTTAGCATTTTTTAAATTATATGTAACATTAAATTCGATTTTATCACCATATTGTAAATTTTTAGTTTGGTTCATAGCTACTTTAATTTTACATTTTTTAATTTTTTCTTGTGTTGCTTCACCATAAGTCGGAAACACGGTTTGTAATTCTTCAGTAGTATAACCTAATTTAGTACCTTTTGCTTCAACGTCAGTGTAAAAGTGATTTTTAGTATAGTTTTCCCAAGGGGCATAGTAAGTAACATTAGTAATATATTGATTATTATCATATTGTAGTTTAATTAGGCTTTCCATATCAAGGGTCGTAGTGTTCAAAAAATTAAGTAAAATAATTAAACAAGTAATGATAATTAAAAAGCCAATGAAGTAGAGATTTTTTTTATAATCATTTTTATGATGACGTAAATATTCAATTTCTTTATTAGTATAAACTTTGTTAGTAGATAATTGTTGTAATTGTTGTTGCTGTTCTAAACTTAAGTGCGTTGTTAATTTATTATTAATATTTTGTTCAATAAATAATGGTTCATCTTGCAAATTATTAGGTAGTTCTTGTTGAATATTATCAAGTAGTTGATTTTCTTGTTGTTGAATTAAATTAAGATTTTTTTGTTCTTCATCTAAAGATTTTTGACGTGCTATTTTTAAATTATTAATTTCCGAAAAGGCCAGATAAATTCCAATAATCAAACCATAATAATTAAAAAATTGAATAAAGTGACGAAGTTTACCAAAATGTAAATGAGCGCTAGAAATGGTAACCAAAATAAGTAATAAAACTCCTAAAAATAATAAAAAACTTTCCAAATAAAGGTTAGTAGTTGGTAATTTTGCCTGTTTATAATTATTTAATAGCTCATTAAGTAATAAAAACATTGTTAAAAGTATTGTTATAAAAAGTGGAATACCAATCAATAAAGCTAATAAAAAAATATTAGATAGAAAAAATAAACCAAATATAATAATTGCTGCAAATAATTTATTTTTTTTATAAACCAAAATATATCCTGAACAAATTAAAAAACTAGCATAAACAAATTGATCAATTGCGTCCCATATCATAATTCCTCCTAAGTGATATTATAATAAAAAAAAATAGAAAATAGGGTAAAAAAACAAAATTTAAAATTTTTCTTTCATAATTATGTTATAATACTATGGTGAGTTGCAGAATTTATATATTTTATTAATTAGATTATTAACCATATATTGGGAATTAGTAGCTTATCTGCAAGTGAAAGTTTTGCTAATAATATTTAATAAAATCTCTATAAACCTTTAACTCTTAAAAAATAAATTTTAAGGAGCAGTAATGGCAAGATATACAGGACCAAGTTGGAAAATCTCTCGTTCATTAGGATTTTCTGTAACCGAAACAGGGAAAGAATTAGCAAGAAGACCTTATGGACCAGGACAACATGGACAAGGTAGAAAAAAAGTTTCAGAATATGGAACACAATTAAAAGAAAAACAAAAAGTTAGATTTATGTATGGATTAACAGAAAAACAATTCAGAAGAACTTTTGCAAGAGCTGGAAAAATGGAAGGAATTCATGGGGATAACTTCATGTTTTTATTAGAATCAAGATTAGATAATTTAGTTTATCGTGCAGGATTTGCAACAACAAGAAGACAATCAAGACAAATTGTAAATCATGGACATGTTTTAGTAAATGGGAAAAAAGTTACAATTCCTTCATTTAGTGCTAAACCAGGAGATATTATTACTTTCAAAGAAAAATCCCAAAGTTTAAAAATTGTTAAAGAAGCTTTAGAAGCACAATCATCAACATTACCATTTATTACAGTGGATAGTGCTAAACTAAAAGCAACTTATGAAAGATTTCCCGAAATGAAAGAATTAAATCAAGAAGTTAAACCACACTTAATTGTTGAGTTCTACTCAAGATAATAAATATCATAAAATACAAAGTTTATCTTTGTATTTTCTTTTTAATAAGTAAATAAGGAGTATGGTGAAAAAAATATTATTTGGATTAATAACAGCGGTTGTTATAATATTAATGATAATGATTAGTTTAGGAATGGCTTCAGGATATTTTTTAGGTTATGAAAAAATTTCTGCTAATGAATTACCTGAATTTATTGAAGCTAATGAAAATTATAAATATGTAGATGTCCGAAATTCTGAAGATTATCAGTCAGGACATATTATGGGATTTTCTAATATTGAGGCTACTAGAATTTTAGCTGATAGTAGTATTATTAATAATAATGGTAGTATTGTTTTAATAAGTCAAGAAGGAAAAGATAGTAAAAAGGTTGCGAAATATTTAACAAAACAAGGATATACGGTCATTGATGTTCTTGGTGGAATAGCAGAATATTCAGGTACTTTAACAACTTAAAAAGATAATAAGTTTAAATATTGAAAAGTTGTAAAGTAATGTTAGAAAGAGGAGAAAATGAAAAGATTATTGTAAAGTATGTTAAAAAATTAGAGTTTATGAAAAATTAAAATATTAACAATAAAAAGATTATTTTAATTTTTAAGAAAAATAAAATTAATAATTAATAATTAAAAATAACATAATTAAAGTTATAAAAAGGGATTATATTTCTTTGAAATTTAGAGACTTATTAACGAAAAATATACTTTTATAAAAATAAAATTAAAAAAATTAAAAAATAATCAAAAAAATATGTTATAATTTGTTAGATTATTGAAAAAAATAGATAGAGGTCAATTAAGATGAAAAGAACATATCAACCAAACAAAAGAAAAAGAGCTAAAACTCATGGATTTAGAAGTAGAATGGCAACAGCCTCAGGAAGAAAAGTAATTGCTAGAAGAAGAAGAAAAGGAAGAAAATCTTTAGCTGTTTAATATGAAAAAACAATATGTATTAAAAGATAAAATTTTATTTAATAAAGTAATACAGAAAGGTAAGAAGGTAAAAAACAAATATTATGTTATTTACTTCTTACCTAATTTTGAGTTAAAAATAGGGATAACAATAGGGAAAAAACTAGGGAATGCTCCAATGAGAAATTATTATAAACGAGTAATAAGAAGTATTTGTCGTAATAATTTTGAACAAATTCCGCAGTTAAATATTGTTATTATCGGTAGAGAAGAACTTAAAAACACTACTTATGAAGAGCAAAACATAGCCTTTATAAATTTGATTGAAAGGATAAAAAATGAAAAGTAAAAGATTAAAATTAATCTTATTGATGATACCTTTAACTTTGGCTTTAACAGGATGTGGAGCCCAAATTAGTACTGAAGCCTCAGGCTTTTGGAATTGGTTAGTTATTATTTTTGCTAAATGTATTGTATTTTTTGGTGAGATTTTTGGGAACAGTTTAGGATGGGGTTTAATTATTATGACTTTAATTATTCGTTTTGCGATGATTCCTTTATACGGGAAACAAATTAAGTCTTCAGAACAAATGAAATTAATTCAACCTAAAATCAATGCTTTAAACAAAAAATATGAAGGTAAAAAAGATCAAGATTCTCAACGAAAAAAAGCAATGGAACAACAAGCAATTTATAAAGAGGCGGGTATTAATCCATTAGCAGGATGTTTACCAATGTTATTACAATTACCATTGTTATTCGCTTTTTATGATGCTATTCAATATTTAGTTCCCGCTCAAGCAACAGTAGAGCAATTAAAAGAACAAGGTAAAACAGTTATTTATGGATTAGAACAGTTAAACTCATCAATAGATGTTTCGGATAAATTTTTAGGAATATTTGATTTATCTAATCCAGTAATTATTTTTGCTATCTTAGCAGCAGCTACAACTTATTTAACAACTTATGTTTCAATGATAGGACAGGCCAAAGATGCACCAGGTGCTGGAATGATGAAAAATATGATGATTATTATGCCACTTATGATTTTAGTCTTTGGGATAACTTTACCAGGAGCCTTAAGTATTTATTGGTGTGTTGGAAACATTGTATCAGTTGGACAAACTTTATACTTTAAACGTTCAACATTGCAAACATATAGACAACAAAAAAATTTTAAAGCCAAAAAATAAATTTCCTAATTAGGAGGATTAATTTAAAATTATGAAAACCATAGTTGGTGAAAATATTTATCAAATGGAAATAAAAAGATCAGAGTTTATTTGTTATTTAAAAAAAATTGACACAATTATTGAAGCTAAAAAATATTTAATTTTAATTAAACAAAAGCATCCTGATGCTTCCCATCATTGCAGTGCTTATATTATTGAACAAAATAAAAAAGCTGATGATGATGGTGAACCAACAGGAACAGCGGGAGTACCAATTTTAAATGTTTTAGAACAACATCAATTACAAAACGTTATTTGCATTGTTGTTCGGTATTTTGGTGGAATAAAATTAGGTGCTGGTGGCTTAATAAGAGCCTATGCTAAAATAACATCGCAAACGATAAATTCTTTAACCTTAATAAATTTAGTTGTTGGTGAAATATTAGCAATAACCACAGATTTTACTACTAATGATAAACTTAAATATTATTTAACCCAACAAAAAATTCCAATAATAAAAACATCTTATACAACTGAAGTAAATTATTTGATTAAAGTTCCTCAAGATTTAAAAGCAGAAATTTTAACTAATATTAAAGCAATAAATTATTTAATTGAAATTCAAAAAAAATCAGAAATATTAATGGAAGAATATGAAAAATAAAATTTTAATTGTAAGTGACAACCATGGAATTGATAATATTAGTTCTTTAAAAGAACAAGAAGCTTGCTTATATGCTTTTCATAGTGGAGATTCCCAATTTCCTTATGTAGCTGAAACAATGAAAAATTTTGAATTAAAAGTCAAGGGGAATTGTGATTATGACCAAACTTATCCTGAAGCTGATACCTTAACAATTCCAAATTTAGGTAAAACGTATATAACACACGGTCATTTGACAGGAGTAAAATATTCTTTAAATACCTTAAAAAAATATTGTCAAAAAAATCAAATAAATATATGTATTTATGGACATACACATGTTGTAGATATTCAGTATCAACAAGAACAAGACTTACTAATCATAAATCCAGGATCGTCTACGCAAAGTCGTAGTGAATATCCTCAAACTTACGTAGTTTTGACCTATGATACGGAAGAATACGAAGTACAAATCAAAAACATTAAAAATAACCAAGAATTAAAAAAAGTCAAGTACTTAAGAAATAAAGTAGAAAAAAAATAAAAAAATTGCTACAATAATAGCATTTGAATAATAACAGGAGGGGTTTACTTTGAATAAGTTAACATTAGGACAAAACGAAAGAATTAATTTTACGGATCGTAAAGAAAAATTAGAAATACCAAATTTAAATGAGATTCAAAGAGCATCTTATCAAAATTTTGTTGAACAAGGAATTGGAGAATTATTTGAAAATTATTTCCCAATTGTGGATGAAGACAATAAATATGAAATAAGATATAAAGGATTTTATTTTGAAGAAGCAGAACATTATTTTGAAAACTTAGTTGAGTATAAAAATCGTGGACTTAACTATATGGAAGTTTTAAAAATTCAATTACAATTATATGAATATAATAAAGAAAAAGTAATTCAAGAGCAAGATGTTATGCTAGCAGAATTACCTTTAATCACAGATAAAGGAACATTCATAATTAATGGAGTTGAAAGAGTAATTGTATCACAATTAGTACGTTCACCAGACTTATACGTAACAATTGATGCTGTAAAAGGTCAAAACGAAAACAAAATAGCTGGACAAATTATGCCAGCCCGTGGTTCAAGAATGACTTTAGAGCAAAAATATGATCGTGATATTTTTTCAAGGTTAACCGATTTAGTTAATCAAGTAGAAGTAAATATGACACCTGAAGAAGAAGCTTTGTTTGATAAACAAGATGTTAATTATGAAGAAAAATTATTAGATAAAGTTATTGATGGAGAAATAAAAACAGCTTCAAAATTAATTTCTGAAGTGAAAAAAGAATATCGTAAAAACTTATCAAAATTACAAATTGATGCCTTAAGAAGAGTATCAGCAATGACTTTATTAAAATTATTAGGATTATCTAATGATAATATTTTTAATTTATTAGGAAATACTAGACTAATTAGAAATACTTTAAAAATAAATTCAGACTTTAAATTAGAAAGTGCAATCAATGAATTAGTAACAGCTCATATAATTAGTCAAACTTTACCGGAAGAAATTAGTTATGATATTAAAAAAGATTTAGATAATTTAATGTATCAATTAGATAAATTAGGAGCTAGTTCTGATAAATTAGATGAGATAGAAGCCGAAGTTAGTGAATCATCTAATGAACAGTTATATAATGAAATTGTTGATTTTACTAACAAAGATAACTCTTCAAAATGGATAAAAAATATTTTCACACTATGTAAAAGTGTAGATATTGATGTTGAATCAACAGGTATCAAAAAAATCCAACACGTTATTGAAGCTAAACGTCAAGTAAAAGATGAAGTGTTAAACCGCTTTTTTGATGGAAAAAGTTATAATTTTGGAAAAGTTGGACGTTATAAGTTTAATTTAAAGGCCGACTTAGTTAAAAACTTAACATTAAATGTTAATAGTATTTTTTATGGGGTACAATTAGCAGAAGATATTACAATGAACGGTAAAACTTTGGAAAAAGGAACTGTAATTAATAATAAAAATATTGATTTATTAGGAGAAATTTTAGAAGCTGGTTATGGAATTTTCACTGAACAAATTGAAGATAAAGTTTTAAATATTAAAGAAGAAGTAACTTTACAAAAAATTAAAGTAATTTCTCCATTTTATGATGAAGTGGTTGATGTTATTGGTTTAGTTAATTCTAATGATGATAATATGTCATTACAATATGAAGATGTTATTGTTTATTTAAATTACTTTATGTGTTTAGGATATGGAATAGGAAAAGCTGATGATCGTGATCATTTAGGTAATCGTCGTGTTCGTTTAGTTGGAGAATTAGTAGAACAAGAATTTTCACGTGGATTATATGATATTGAAAGAAATATTCGTCGTTATGGATTCCAAAATATAACTGAAGAAGAAAGTAATTCAATTGGTAAAATCTTTACTACTACAAGATTTAATAATGGTATTCAAAGATTTTTTACTTCTTCACAACTGTCACAATTTATGGATCAAACTAATCCATTAACTGAATTAGGACATAAACGTAGATTATCAGCATTAGGTCCAGGAGGAATATCACGTGACCGTGCAACAATGGAAGTACGTGATGTGCACCATACCCATTACGGAAGAATTTGTCCAATTGAATCACCAGAAGGGGCAAATATTGGATTAATTTCTTCATTAACGGTATATGCCCAAATTAATGATAAAGGATTTATTGAAACACCTTATATAAGAGTTGATAAAAAATATGATAATCAAGGTAATTTTGTTACATCATATGTTACAGAAGATATTGAATATTTATCACCAATCGATGAAGATCGTTATTGTATTGGACAATCTACCGTAAAAATTAATCAAAAGACTAATGAAATTGTTGAAAAAGAAGTACCATCAAGATATAGTGGAAACAATGCGATTCGTGATTTAGCAGAAATTGACTACATTGAAATTTCTCCAAAACAAATCTTTAGTGCAGGAACAGGATTAATTCCTTTCTTAGAACATGATGATGCTAACCGTGCTTTAATGGGAGCTAATATGCAACGTCAAGCGGTTCCATTAATGATTGATGAATCACCAATTGTTGGAACTTCATTAGAACACTATGTAGGTCAATCTTCTTCTGCCGTTATTAAAGCTAAAAATTCTGGAATTGTAAAAGAAGTAACTTCAACTAAAATTATTATTCAAACTTCTGATGGACAAGAAGATAAATATGATTTAATTAAATATTTAAGAACTAATCATTCAACTGTCCAAAATCAAAGACCAATTGTTAAAGTAGGGCAAGAAGTAAAAGCAGAACAAGTAATTTGTGATGGAAGTGGAACTGATAAAGGAGAATTAGCTCTAGGTAAAAATGCCCTTGTAGCCTTTTTAACTTGGGATGGATATAATTATGAAGATGCGATAATTATTTCTGATCGTTTAGTAAAAGAAGATGTTTATACTTCAATCCATATTGAAGAATATGTTTGTGAAGTGTTACAAACTAAATTAGGAGCTTCACAAATAACAAGAGATATACCAAATATTAGTGAAGATGCTAAAAAACATTTAGATGAAAGTGGAATTGTTTTAGAAGGAACTAAAGTAGAACCAGGTGATATCTTAGTTGGTAAAGTTACACCAAAAGGTAAAAGTGAATTATCAGAAGAAGAGAAATTACTATATGATATTTTTGGAGAAAAAACTAAAGATGTAAAAGATGAATCATTAAAAGTTAAAAATGGTAGTGGAGGAATTGTCCAAAAAGTTTTAGTTTATGATGCTGAAGAAATTGAAGCTTCAAGTGAAGTAAGACAAGTAGTTAAAGTATATATTGCCCAAAAACGTAAAATTAAAGAAGGGGATAAAATGGCGGGTCGTCATGGTAATAAAGGAGTTATTTCTAAAATTTTACCACAAGCAGATATGCCCCATTTAGAAGATGGAACACCGGTTGATATTATGTTAAACCCCTTAGGAGTTCCGTCAAGGATGAATATTGGACAAGTATTAGAAATGCATTTAGGAATTGTTGGTAAAACTTTAGGAGTAAAATTTGCTACGGAAGTTTTTGAAGGAGCTAAAGAAGAAGATTTATTACAATTAATGGAAGAATCAAATATTCCGGCAACAGGAAAAATTCCTTTAATTGATGGAAGAACTGGAGAACGTTTTGATAATGATGTAACCGTTGGAGTGATGTATATCTTAAAACTTTCACACATGGTTGATGATAAAATGCACTCTCGTTCAATTGGACCGTATTCATTAGTTACTCAACAACCATTAGGTGGTAAAGCCCAATTTGGTGGACAAAGATTTGGAGAAATGGAAGTATGGGCTTTAGAAGCTTATGGAGCAGCACATACTTTACAAGAAATCTTAACTGTTAAATCAGATGATATTTTTGGTAGAAGTAAAAAATATGATGCAATAATTAAAAATGAAAAATATGAAGAGTCAGTATTAACAGAATCATACAATGTGTTATTAAATGAAATTCAAGGTTTAGGAATTGATATGGCAATGTATGATGAAGCTAATGAAGAAGTTAAATTAACTGATATTTTAGAATATTAAGATAGGAGAAAATATATGAGCAAGGAAATGGCTGATATTAAATATGTCAAAATAAAATTAGCATCACCTGAAAAAGTTGTTAATGAATGGTCTCATGGAGAAGTTCAAACTCATGAAACTATTAACTATCGTACCTTAAAACCTGAATTAGGTGGATTATTTTGTGAACGAATTTTTGGACCATATAAAGATTATGAATGTCATTGTGGAACTTACAAAAAATCAACTTATAAAGGTAAACGTTGTGAAAAATGTGGAGTAGATATTATTTCTTCTAAAGTAAGACGTCAAAGAAAAGGACACATAACATTAGAAGAACCAGTAGTTTCTCCATTGTTTAAAAAATATATTATTAATTTATTAGATTGTAAACAACGTGATATTAATGCTTTAATCAATTATAATGCTTTTATTGTTGTCGAATCTAATAATGAAAAAGTTCCAGCTGGAACTATCTTTGAAGAAGAAGCAAAAGTTAAATCAATTGAAAATTTAACTTATCAAAAAGGAACACCAGGACTATATGCTTATTTAAAAAATTATGATTTAGATAAAGAAATTAAAAAATCAAAACAAGATTTAAATAATACTAGAAAAGAAATTTCTAAACAAATTGAGAAAAAAAATAATACTGAGCGTTATGATGGTAAGATTTCTAAAATAAATGAAAAATTAGAATTTTTAATTAATTTCAAAAACTCAGGTAATAAACCTGAATGGCTAGTTATGAAAGTATTACCAGTTATCCCCCCTGATTTACGACCATTAGTCCAAATTGGTTCAGGACGTTTTGTAGTAAGTGGATTAAATGATTTATATCGTAAAGTTATTATGCGTAATAATCGTTTAAAAGAAATGAAAAAAATTGGGGCAGCTTCAATTTTAATTTATGATTCATGTGTATCTTTACAGCGAGCAATTGAAGAATTAGTTGATAATTCTAAAAATAATGAATCACTAAATTCTGCCAACCGTAATCAAAAAATTCAAAAATCATTAATTGAAATGTTAAAAGGTAAACAAGGACGTTTCCGTCAAAATTTACTAGGTAAAAGGGTAGACTTTAGTGGACGTAGTGTTATTGTTGTTGGTCCTAATTTAAAACTAGATGAATGTGGAATACCAAAATTAATGGCTTTAGAATTATTTAAACCATTTGTTATTGGTGGTTTAATTAAGTCTGGTAAAGCTTATAATATGAAAGCGGCCAAGAATAAATTAGAACAACGTGATGAAGATGTTTGGGAAATTTTAGAAAAAGTAATAAAAGATCATAAAGTCTTATTAAATCGTGCCCCAACATTACACCGTTTAGGAATTCAAGCCTTTAAACCTAAATTAGTTGAAGGTAAAGCAATAAGATTATCACCATTAGTATGTACTGCTTATAATGCGGATTTTGATGGTGATCAAATGGCGGTTCACTTACCATTATCATCTAAAGCTCAAGAAGAAGCAACAAAATTAATGCTAGCTTCTAATAATATTTTAAATCCTAAAGATGGTTCACCAATTGTTGAACCTTCACAAGATATGATTTTAGGAAATTATTATATTACTATGGAAGAAAAACCGCAACAAATACACATCTTTAAAGATCCTAAAGAAGCATTAATGGCGTTAGAACTTAAAAAAATTACATTACATGAATTAATTTATATTAAAGCTGATAAAATTGATAATGCCCAAATAATAGATGATAATTTAGCTAATAAATTATTATTAACAACTATTGGAAAATATATTTTTAATAATATTTTACCGATTGATATGCCTTTTGTTACAGAACCAACAATAGCTAACATTGATCAGTTACCTAAAAAGTATTTAGTAACATTAGGAAGTAATTTACAAGAAATTATTGATCAACATGAAGTAAATATGCCATTTAAAAAAAGTTATTTATCTTCATTAATTTCTAAAGTATTTGAAGTATATAATATTGCAATCACTTCAAAAATGTTAGATGATTTAAAAGCTTTAGGTTATAAATACTCAGCTTTATCAGGAATTTCTATATCATTTAGTGATGTACCTACTGTAGAAAAACAAGATATTTTAGATGAATCTCAAGCTGAAGTTGATAAATGGAATCAATTATATGAAGAAGGAATGATAACTGAAGAAGAAAAATACCAAAAAGTAACGCAAGAAATTTGGATTGATGCTCGTGAAGCAATAACAGAAAAATTAATGGCTGAACTAGATCATAAAAACAATATTCATATGATGAGTGATTCAGGAGCTCGTGGGAACCGTTCAAACTTTACACAGTTAGGAGCCATGCGTGGATTAATGGCCGCTCCTAATGGTAAAATTATTGAATTGCCCGTTAAATCTTCCTTTAAAGAAGGATTAACAGTATTGGAATACTTTATTTCTTCACATGGGGCTCGTAAAGGATTAGCGGATACTGCTTTAAAAACTGCAGATAGTGGATATTTAACAAGAAGATTAGTTGATGTTGCCCAAGATTTAGTTGTTTCAACTCATGATTGCCATACTTATGAATATGAAACAATAACTGCAATTAAAGAAGGAACAGAAACAATCGTTGAATTAAAAGATCGAATTTTAGGAAGAACAATCCAAGAAGATTTAACTGATAATAGTGGTAATATTATTGCTCATAAAGATGATTTATTAACAGATGAACAAGATAAAGCAATAATTATTGCTGGTATTGAAGAAATTAAAATTAGAAATATTTCAACATGTAAATCAGAACAAGGAATTTGTCAAAAATGTTATGGTCGTGATTTAGCAACTAATAATATTGTACAAATCGGAGAAGCGATTGGAACAATTGCTGCACAATCAATTGGAGAACCAGGAACTCAACTTACAATGCGTACTTTCCATACTGGAGGAGTTGCTGGAAATGATATTACACAAGGGCTACCTAGGGTTGTTGAATTATTTGAAGCAAGAACACCAAAAGGGAAAGCAGTAATTGCTACAGAAAGTGGAAGATTAGAAATTATTGAAAAAACAGCAGAAATTGAATTATTAATCAAAGATGGAGATACCATCTTAGTTCAAGAAAACATCCCTCATGGTATAAAAATTAAGTTTAATTCAGGTGATGAAGTTAAACGTGGGGATTTATTAACTGAAGGATCAATTCATCCAAAAGAATTAGCTATTTATAAAGGAATAAGTGCTGTTAAAAATTATATATTAAAAGAAATTCAAAAAGTATATCGTTTACAAGGGGTAGGAATTAATGATAAACATATTGAAATTATCGTTTACCAAATGTTAAAATACTCAATGATTATTGATGCGAAAGATACTGAGTTAATTCCTGGAGAATTGATTAGATATCACCACTTATTAGAAGCTAATAAAAAAGTAAAAGAAGGTGGAGATTATGCAATTGTCCGCCCAGTAGTAATGGGAATTAAAGAAGCTTCACTAAAAACCGATAGTTTCTTATCAGCGGCCTCTTTCCAAGAAACTGCTAAAATTATTGCTAATGCTTCAGTTCGTGGAAAAATTGACCATTTAACTGGATTAAAAGAAAATGTTATTTTAGGAAAAATGATTCCTGCTGGAACAGGTAAAGACCCTCATTATAAAGGGATAGGATTAGATGATGTAAAAAAACCTAATGTTGAAGCAGATTTAACAGAAGTTGAAAAAGATTTATCTAATAAAGGAATCCAAGCTAATGAAAAATAATAATATTTTTTTAGTAGAGCTTAAAATATTAAACAAAAATTTGAATCAATCATTTACTTATATGATTGGTTCTTCTTTATATAAAATAATAAATTATGCTGATTTAGTTTTAGTAGAATTTAATAATATTTTAGTAATTGGCATGGTCATCAAGAAAAAAATAATGACTGAAAAACTAGCTTATGAAATAAAAACTGTTAAAAAAATTTTAAAACATCAAAGGGTGACAACTAAGCAATTAGCTTTAGTTAAGCACTTACAACAACAAACATATAATAATCAAGAAGACTTATTAAATTTAGTTTTAAATAAAAATATAGTAGAAAATAATCAATTAGAAATAATTATTAAAGAATCAGACTCTAATTTAAATTTAATCGAGCAATTTCAACCCTATTATAATAAAGAACAAAAAATATTATATAAAAAACTACCTAAAGTTTTACAACAAGAAGTTATAAACTTATTAAAACTTGAACAAATTGATATTATTTTACAAGAGCCAATCCTTAAAACTGTTCAAATTTTTAAAGTAAAAACTAAAGTATTACAAGCGGTAAATAAAAATTTAACTAAACCAATAAATTTAGCCAAACAAATAACTCAACATTACTATAATCAAAGAGATTTTTTACAGTATTATCAGATTACACCTTATGTATTTAATAAATTAAAAAAATTAAATGTATTAGAAATTCAAATAGTTAATAAACTTAATTAT
Source organism: Mycoplasmatales bacterium (assembly GCA_047971455.1). Taxonomy (GTDB): domain Bacteria; phylum Bacillota_I; class Bacilli_A; order UBA3375; family UBA3375; genus JBKDZV01. The sequence continues at coordinate 18,462 of JBKDZV010000032.1, forward strand.
GCGGGAATTCAAGCAGAACTTCAATTAAAAAAGCTAAGTTTATCAACAGAACAAGAAATTGCTTACAAAACTATTCAAGAAAGTTTACCTCATAAACCAGCCTTATTACATGGGATAACTGGAAGTGGAAAAACTTCAATTTTTATTAAACTTATTGCCCAAGAATTACAAAAAGAAAAGCAAGTATTAATTTTAGTACCTGAGATAACTTTAACCATTCAAATGATTGATAGTTTAACGAATTATTTTGGTGATATTTGTACATTTTTTAATACTGCTGTTACTAAAAATGAACATCAAAAATTATTAACTAAGATTAAAAATCAAACAACCAAAGTTGTTATTGCTACTCGAAGTGGAATTTTTTTAGATATCCCCAAATTAAGTTTAGTCATTATCGATGAAGAACATGATAGTAGTTATAAACAAAATTTTTATCCCTATTATCATGTTGATGATTTAGTAAAATATTGGCAAGCAAATAAGATTAAAGTTTTATTATCTTCAGCTACTCCAAGGTTGATAAGTTATAGTAAAGCTAAAAAAGGCATTTATGAGTTAGTATCCTTGACTACTCGTTATAATAATTATTCAATGCCCGAGATAGTTTTAAAAGAATATGAACAAGATAATTTGATTAACGAAAAATTTATTAAAATAATAAAAAAAGAAATAACAAAAGCACAAAATGTCTTGATCCTTTTCAATGTTAAAGGATATTCCCGAGCTATTGAGTGTCCCGAGTGTGGAAATGTTGAAACTTGTCCTAATTGTAAGTTACCAGTAAAATATTATAAAAATTCTCAATGTATTGCTTGCAATTACTGTGAATATAAAATTGCTAATTACACTAAATGTAGTCAATGTCAAAATACAAAACTAAAATTAATAGGTTTAGGAATAGAAAAAATTCAAGAGCAAATTCAAAAATACTTTAAACATAAAGTATTAAGAATTGATTCGCAAATTGCTAAAACTAAGGCCAAAGTCAATGAAATTATTAAAGAGTTTAATAATTCTACAGGAAATATTTTAATTGGAACCCAAATCATTGCTAAAGGCTTAAATTTTAATAATTTAAATACCGTTATTGTCTTAAATACTGATAATATGCTCTATTTTAATGATTTTTCCGCTTATGAAACAGCTTATCAATTACTAGAACAAGTCTCAGGAAGAAGTGCGAGAACCAAAGCTGACGGTAAAGTGTATATTTATACTAACCATCAAGATAATTTTATTTATCAAGCAGTTAAAGAACATAGTTATTTAGCTTTTTATCAACAAGAAATGCAAAATCGTAAATTACAAAAAACTTTACCTTTTTATTACATTTGTCAAATAGAATTTAGACATAAAAAACTAGAAAATTATCAAGAACAACTGGTAAATATTAAGTTAATATTAGAAAAAAAAGACTTATTAGTAACTAAAGTAGTAGAACCATATTTAAGTAAAATTGGCGAAGAGAAACGTTTAAAATTATTCATAAAGTATAAAAAAGAACCTATAACAGCAATAATTCAAGAAGTTTTAAAACAACAAAAATTAGGAACTTGCAAAGTGTTAGTTGATTTAAATATTATGAATTATGGATTTTAAAAAAGAAAATAAAACCAAAAAAGTTTTAAAAAGAAAATAAAACCAAAAAAGTTTTAAAAATGTTATACTAAACTTAGGAGGTATAATGTTTTTATTAACATTTGATATTATTGATTCTAAACAACAAGAAATTAAATTAATAGATGTTTTGAAAAATCAAAGATATTTTAATAAATTACAGCAAAAATATAAGATTAACAAAAAAAATTTTCAAATTAATGAAGGTGATCAAATAAGAATCTTAGTACATGAAAATTTTAAAATATTAGAGTTAATTTTAGAAACATTAGCTTATCTAGGGAGAAGTAATTTAAAAGTTCGAGTTTTTATTACCAAAGGTGAGCTTTTATCAAATGATTATCAAAGTTTGAGCGAATTAAATGCTGATATTTTTTATCAAAATAAAAAACTAGAACGAGAAACAAAAGCAGATTCATTTTTATATTCAAGTAAAAGTTGTATAATTCGCTATCAAAATACTAATAATTTAATTGATAGTTTATTTTTAAGTATTTCTCGTCTTTCTTTAACTAAGGTAGAAAATATTGCGATAATCTATCAATATATTTATGAAAATAAAACACAACAACAATTAGCTAAAGCTTATGAAGTCTCACAAATGGCTATTTCTAAAAAATTAAAAAAAAGTGAAATATATGTATTAAAAAAGTTAATTTTAGAAATTAATGAGTTGTTACAAAAGGAGTTGTAATGGATTTTCTTGTCAATATAACATTGAATATTCTGTTAATAATAATAATAACTTTAGGTGGAAATATATTTTATTTGACAATAAATAAAATTATTCAAATAGCTGAAGGACAACAAGAGACCAAAATTTTTAAAGCGAAGCTAAAAAATTTTTTAGGAGCAGGAGCTTTTATTGGTTATTTTGAAAGAATTATTATATATGTTATTTTAACAATTGGTTTAGAAGCACTTACAGGCTTAGTTTTATTAATATCTATCAAAACTATTATTCGTTTTCCGGAAATTAAACAAAAGGAATTAGGACAAGAAAGTAAAATTACAGCTGAACAATTTATTATTGGAACTTTATGTAGTATTATTTTTATTTTAGGATTAATTTTTATTAAGTTTAATTAATAATTAATAAGTAATCTTTTGATTGTTCTTAACTAAAAATTAATTTTAAATGTTTATAATACGTAAGGAAAAGAAAGTGAGAGATATGAAAACTATTATAATTATTTTAAGTGTAGCATTACTTGTTATTATCGGTGCATCGGTTGGTGTAGGAATGCAAGCTAAAAAAACTGATTTATATGCAATTCAAGAAAATGTTGATTATGATGAAGTTTTAGATGATGCTGAACCAACATTATATTATTATTACCAAAATACATGTCATTATTGCAACAATATTAAACCACAAGTAAAACAATTTGCTGCTTTAATTAATAAAACTGATGGAATTAATTTTAAAGTAGTTGATATGAAAGACAAAGATAACACTAATGCGTGGTATGATTGGAAAACACATAATGAAAAATATGGTGAAAAAACTGCTGCTACTTTAAATCCTGATTATAAATCAGAGGCTTCAGAAATGAAAACTGTTGATGATATTGAGATAACGGGAACACCTTCTGTAGTTTATGTTAAAGATGGCATAATTGAAGATTATGAAGTAGGTAAAGATGTATTTAAAGCCTTTGATAAGGTTGAAGAGGAATTTGGTATTGATTATACATTTGATGAAAGCCAATATGATAATTAAGATTTAAAGATAAAATAACTAAATTCAAGACTATAAATAGTAAGTTAACTAGGATATTGTATTAAATTTACAATATCCTAAATTTTATTAAAATGTTATAATGAAGATAATAAGGAGTAATTATGAAAATTTTAATTGTCGAAGATGAAAAAATAATTAGAGATTATATTAAATTATCATTAAAAGAACATCAACAATTAACAGAAGCAACAAATGTTGAACAAGCACTAGCATATCTAAAAGAAAATAGTTATGAGCTTATTTTAAGTGATATTTTAATGGCTAATCAAACAGGGTTTGACTTATTAACTTATGTAAAAAAAGCGAACTTAAATATCCCCATAATTATGATAAGTGCGTTAAATGATGAGAATAACTTAATAAAAGCTTATGACTTAGGAGCAATTGACTATATAACTAAACCAATAAATAAAGAAATATTACAAAAAAAAGTTAAAAATTTAAAAAATTATTTAACAACTAAAGTTGAACAATTAGTTATTAATGAAGCAAAAAGAGAAGTTCTTGTTGAAGGTCAGGATATTGAATTAACTAAAATAGAATATGAAATTTTTATTTTATTATATAAAAATTCTCCCAGAATTTATACAAAAGAAAATTTAATTGATATTATTTGGCATGCTAATTATTCAATGAGTGAAAAAATAATTGATGTCAATATTTTTAATATTCGTAAAAAATTAAAACAGTATGCCAAAATTTTAAAAACCAAAAGAGGAATAGGATATTATCTTGAAAACTAAACACAAATTAATTCTCTCATTTGCCATAAGTATTTTAGTAATAGTTTTATTAGGTAGTTGTCTTTTATTATTTTTAAAAAATAATTATATTAGTATAAAATATGCAAAGGCGAATGCTTATTACACTAATAATGATATTACGGTTGATGAATATGCTCAATATTTAACTGATAAAGGATTTATCGTAACTCGAGATGAAGTAAAATCCTATAATAAAGAACTCTATGAAGTTTGTCATAAACAAGGAGAACAAATAGTAATTTATGAAGATGGATCTCCAGCTTTATATGGAATAATTAATGATAAAATAATTAATGGGTTTTTAAACATGATTAGTGTTATCATTATCTTCATTATAATTTTAATTACCCTTATTTTATTACTAATTTATAGCTATATTTATCAAGAAATTGTTTATAAAATTGAAAAATTAGAAAATAAAATGAAAAATTATTCTACTTTAGATAAACAGCAATTAGAAAATAATCTTACTGAATTTTCTAAAAAAAAATTAATTAATGAAATTTATGCTTTGGAGTTTGAATTTTATACAATGTTATTAGAAATTTTAAAAAATCAAGAACAAAAAGAACAATTAATTATTATGCTTTCTCATGAACTTAAAACACCAATTACTAAAATAGAAGCAATAATTGATATGTATTTACAAAACTTTGAAGGTTATACAAATAAAGAACAAATAAGTAACTTAGTTATTGAAGAAAGTCAAAAAGTTAACGAAATTATTAATCAATTATTGCTATTTTATAAGAGTAACTATGCTAAAGAAAAAAAAACTATAAATTTAGCAAACGAAGTTAGCGAAATTTTTACTGATTTAATATTTGAAACAAAAGAAATAACAATTAATATTGTTGTTAAAAATCCAGCAATTATTCAACAAGAAAGTCAAAAATTAAAAATTTTATTAAATAATATTAAAAGTAATATTTATAAATATAGTGCTAATAATACAAGCGTAAATATTACAATTTATTCAACTAAAATTATTTTTGAAAATATTATTACTCAAGAACAGACTAAAGAAAATTCAACTAAAGTAGGTAATATAATTAATGAATACTTGGCAAATGAAATAAATTTACAAATTATAAATGAAATTAAAGATAAGAAATATATTTCAATAATTAAGTTTAATAATGATTGATAAAATAAAAGTTTTAATTTCATACTTATATAATAGATTGCCCTATCTAATAGATAAGTAGTAATAAAATAGATGTAAATAATATAAGAATATCATATTAAACTTTTTATAAAGCATAAAAATAAGCTTACTTTTAGAAGGGAGTTTTTCTTTTTTCTAAAACTTTTTATTATATTATTGAATAAATTTTTAAAATGAAGTATAATAAATTAACCATAAAAAAATCATATAAGCAAATAATATGGATTTGCGTATCTACGCTTGACCTTAAATCAAGATCTATGATGAAAATACGTCTATATAATTTTAAGTTATTAAAGTAATTTAAAATTAAACTATTTTTATCTTCAGTAGATATAATGATTATCTAAGGAGGAAAATGGAAAAAGTTTTAGTTATTGATTTTGGAAGTCAATATAATCAACTTATTGTTCGAAGAATTAGAGAACTAGGAGTATATGCTGAGCTCATTAATCCTAATTTTAAGTTAGCAAAACTTCAGGAAATGATTGCTAAACAAGAATTAAAAGGGCTAATTTTATCAGGTGGACCAGATGTTATAACTGAAGAAGGTTCCTTAAAATGTGATGAAGGAATCTTTGAATTAAATATTCCAATTTTAGGAATTTGCTATGGAATGCAATATTTAGCGACTTATTATCAAAATTCTGTTGTCCCGGGAAAAATAAAAGAATATGGGTTAGGTGAAATAACCTTAAGTCAAGAAAATGAACTTTTAGTTGGTTTAGACCAACAAGAAACAGTTTGGATGAGTCATGGATATCATGTTGAGCTTGTTAATTCGCAACTGATAGAGTTAGCCAAATCCCAAAATAATATTTTAGCAGTTGTAAAGCATCAAACTAAACAGCAATATGGAGTACAATTCCACCCTGAAGTTACTGATACTATAAATGGGCAAAAAATATTAAGTAACTTCTTACAAATATGTCAAGTAAAACGAGAATGGTCAATGACTAATTATATTGATTTTTTAATAACTAATATCCAAAAGAAAGTTGGAGATGAACAAGTTATTTTAGGGCTCTCAGGTGGAGTGGATTCAACAGTAGTTGCCGCTTTATTAGCTCAAGCAATACCTGGACAGGTAACTTGTATTTTAGTGGATCATGGTCTATTAAGGCATAACGAAGTAGAGGAAGTCTTAACCTTATTACAAGATTTGCCTTTAAAAATTATCGTAGCTAATGTTCAAGAAAAATTTTTACAAGCCTTAAAAGGTATTGTTGAACCAGAACAAAAAAGAAAAATTATAGGTAAGTTATTTATTGAAACTTTTGATGAAGAAAAAATAAAATTAAAAAATACTAAATTTTTAGCTCAAGGAACACTATATACCGATATCATTGAAAGTGGAACAGCACAAGCTCAAACAATTAAATCGCATCATAATGTAGGAGGATTACCACAAGATTTAGAATTTGAATTATTAGAACCTCTAAAATGGTTGTTTAAAGATGAAGTTCGTAAATTAGGTTTAGAATTAGGTTTAAATCATGATGTAGTTTATCGCCAACCTTTTCCAGGACCTGGTTTGGCAATTCGTATCATTGGAAGTGTTACGGAAGAAAAAATTAAAATAGTTGCTCAAAGTGATTATATTTTACGCACTAAAATAAAAGACTATGGACTAGATAAAAAAATTTGGCAATATTTTACGGTATTAACAAATATGAAAACAGTAGGAGTAAAAGGGGATGAACGCTCGTATGATTACGTTTTAGCAATTAGAGCCATAAGTTCTATTGATGGAATGACTGCTAAATATTATGAAATAGATTATAAAATTTTAACCGAAATTTCTACCCAAATAACTAATGAAGTTCCTCATATTGGACGAGTAGTTTATGATATAACTTCTAAACCACCAGCAACTATTGAATGGGAATAACATTAAGATAAAGTATAAAAATAAAATTAACTAAGGAGAAAAATGGCAAAATTTATAGAAAATGGTTACACATTTGATGATGTTTTATTATTACCAGCAAAATCCGAAGTATTACCAAAAGATGTTTCAACAGCTTCCAATTTGACAAAAGATATAGTTTTAAATACTCCAATTTTATCAGCCGCTATGGATACTGTAACCGAATATGAAATGGCAATTACTATGGCTAATGCTGGAGGAATTGGAATTATTCATAAAAATTTGACAATTAAAGAGCAAACAAGACAAGTAGCGAAAGTAAAAAAATATATTAATGGTTATATTGATGACCCAATAACTGTTAAAAAAGATGATACTTTAGCCACCGTTGAAACTATTTTAGCAGAAGCTAAAATTTCTGGACTGCCAGTAATTAGTGATAATAATGAATTAATTGGTCTAATTACTAATCGTGATTTAAAATATGTCATTAAAGATGACCGTCAAGTAGCAGAATTTATGACTAGTGAAAACTTAATAACTGGAACAAAAGGAATAACAATAACAGAAGCTAAAGAACTTATGCAAAAAAATAAAATAGAAAAATTACCAATAGTTGATGACAATAATAAATTGATTGGTTATATGACTTCAAAAGATATTGATAATTTTGTTAATTATCAAAACGCTTCTAAAGATCAAAATGGTCGTTTATTATGTGGAGCAGCTATTGGGGTAAGCGAAGATGTATTTGAACGAGTAGCCGAATTAATTAAAGTAGAAGTTGATATTTTAGTACTTGATTCAGCCCATGGACATTCACAAGGAATAATGGAAATTGCTCAAAAAATTAAAAAGTTATACCCTACAATAGGTTTAGTAGTAGGAAATATTGTAACTAAAGAAGCTGCCCTTGATTTGGCGGCCCTTGGAGTAGATGCTGTTAAAGTAGGAATTGGACCTGGAAGTATTTGTACAACGAGAATTATTTCCGGGGTTGGAAGACCACAAATTACAGCTATTAATGAAGTTGCTGAAGCTTTAAAAGATACAGAAGTATGTGTAATTGCTGATGGAGGCTTAAAATATTCGGGTGATATTGCCAAAGCCTTAGCAGCAGGAGCAGATGTTGTCATGTTAGGAAGTTTACTTGCTGGAACTGATCAAGCACCAGGAGAAATATATACTTTAGATGGAAAATTATATAAAAGCTATGTTGGAATGGGTTCTTTAGAAGCTATGAATCGTGGAAGTAAAGACCGTTATTTCCAAGGAAAAGTAAAAAATGATAAATTAATATCTGAAGGTGTAAGTGGTGCGGTAAGTTATAAAGGTGATGCTGCTAAAGTATTACATCAACTGTTAGGAGGAGTTAAATCATCAATGGGTTATACTGGGTCGCCAACAATTAAAGTAATGCAAGAAGCAACTTTTCAAATAATTTCCGCGGCCACTTTAAATGAAAATCATCCTCACAGTATTTTAATAACCCAAGAACAACCAAATTATAAAAAGAAATAATTAAATAATAAATGATAAAATCTAGAAAGTAAAATTCGGAAGAGTAATTTCTCTTTCGAATATTTTCATATATTATAATCTTGTTCTAGATAAAATATAAATTAAATAAAGTAACAATCAATTCATAATTAACAATTATTATAGATAATTATTGAAAAAATAATTAAATTTATATATAATATATCTAAAATGAAAACATTTTCTATAAAGTGTTTTAAAAATTAATAGGAGTTATATGCAAATAATTAAGTTTGATTATGTAATTAACAAAAAACTTTGGGGTCAAGAGCATTGGTTAATTTCTGCTCATGAACATGGGATGGGAGTTATTAATAATGGCCAATATCAAGGACTTTCCTTACAAGAATTTTTTGATAAACATAAAGATTTATTAGGAATTGCACAAGATAAACAAGAATTTCCGTTATTAATGAAAATTATTGAAGCTCATGAAGACTTATCAATTCAAGTTCATCCTGATGATGAATATGCCCAACAGTATGAAAATTCATTAGGAAAATCTGAATGTTGGTATATTTTAGAAGCCCAAAATACTGATATTATTGTTGGACAAAATGAAAAAACTAAAGCAGCTTTAGCTGATAAAATTCAAAATAAACAGATTATGACATCATTAAACCGTTTTCCAATTCAAAAAGGTGATTTTTTTTATATTCCTGCTGGAACAGTTCACGCAATTCGTCATAATACCAAAATTTTAGAAATTCAACAATCGTCAGATATTACGTATCGTTTATATGATTATGAGCGAGTAGATAAGGAAGGAAATTTACGTGAATTACACGTTGCTAAATCATTAGATGTAATTGATTATAATTATCAATTACAGGATCAAAGCAAGGTAACAATAGAAAATGAAGATTTCCAAAGCATCATTTTAACCGATAATAAATATTTTATAGTCGAAAAAATTATTATTAAAAATAAATTTAAATTACATTGTAATAAATATAAATTGGGTTATGTTCTAAGTGGAATGTTGCAAACAAAAGAAGAACAAGTCCAAGCTAGTGAAGCATTTATGCTCTTAAAAGATACAGAAATAGTCTTCCAAGGACAAGGAGAACTAATTTTAACAACTTCAAAATAAAGGAGAAACTATGTCAAAAGTATGTATTGATATTGGAGGAACAAATATTCGAGTAGCAGTTATTGAAAACAATAAAGTATTAAGTAAAGAAGTTTTTACAACTAAGCCAAATAATCCTGAAGAAAATATGCAGCAAATTATTAAAGTTATTAAAAGTTATAATTTTCAAGTTACTAAAATATATATTTGTGCCCCTGGACCATTAGATGAAGCAAATACTATGATAATTTATGCCCCTAATTTACCAGGTTGGAATAATTATCCCTTTGTAACAATTTTAGAACAAGAATTACAAATAAAAGTTTATTTAATTAATGATGCTAATGCAGCAACTTTAGGCGAGGCGATAATTCACAAACAATACCAAACCGTAATATTTTTCACAGTTTCTACTGGATTTGGTGGAGGTTTAGCAATAAAACAAAAAATTTATCAAGGCGAATATAATACTGCCTTTGAAATTAAAGATTATATTGTAGAAAAACCTAATAATTTAATTAGTGGAAATTTAAATGGTTTAGAAGATTTTTGTAGTGGAACTGGAATTTATAAATTAGCGAAGTTAAACAATATGAATGTTCGTAGTGCCAAAGATGTATTTGAAGTAGCTAATACTAATTTTACAGCTAAATTAGTATTAGATTATGTTGCGCAAACTATTGCTAATTTTATGAAAAATATAAGCTATTTATTTAATCCAGGAGTAATTGTATTTGGTGGAAGTGTGATGTTAAATAATGAAGATTTTTTTCATAAAGTAGTAAATTTATACTATGTTGAAGATAGTCTATTAATAAATAAAACAAAAGTTGTAAAAGCTGAATCCCAAGGAAATAGTGGGCTTATAGGATTAGCTAATTTGGAAGTATAAAAGGATAAGTTCTTTATAAAAATAAAGAACTTTTTTTTAATAATAGCCTAAAATTTTGCTATAATATTTAAATAATACATTAATGTAGGAGAAATTATGAGTTTTAATAAATGGTCGTTAAATATTAGGTGGTCAACACGAACCTTGAGAATATTTAATTAATAAAGTAAATATTATAATATATAAAAGGAGATATAATGATTAAAATAACTTTTCCAGATGGAAACATTAAAGAATATGCCTCAGGAATTAAAGTAATAGAAGTAGCAAAAGATATTTCCGTTTCTTTAGCTAAAAAAGTAGTAGTTGGAGAAATTAACGGTAAATTAGTAGATTCAGTATACGAAATAAATGAAGATAGTAGTTTAAAATTAATTACACAAACTGATGAAGCGGCAGTTGATGTGTTAAATCATTCAACAGCTCACTTATTTGCCCAAGCTGTTAAAAGGTTATATCCAGAAGCAAAATTTGGAGTAGGACCTAGTATTGAAAATGGATTTTATTATGACTTTGATATTGCAACACAATTATCAGAAAGTGATTTAGATAAAATTGAACAAGAAATGAAAAAAATTGTAAAAGATGGGATAGAAATTACAAGAGCTGAGTTATCTTATTCAGAAATTAAAGAAGTATTTAAAGATGATGAATATAAATTAGAATTAATTGAAGCTATTGAAGATAAAGGAGAAATATTTTCAACTTATACTCAAGGAGAATTTACAGATTTATGTCGAGGAGTTCACGTACCTAATACAAAATTTATTAAAAACTTTAAATTATTATCAATAGCTGGAGCTTATTGGCGTGGTGATAGTGATAATAAAATGTTACAAAGGGTTTATGGAACAAGTTGGTGGAATAAAGAAGATTTAGCAAATCACTTATTTATGTTAGAAGAAGCTAAAAAGCGAGATCATCGTAAAATAGGGAAGGAATTAGATTTATTTTTCGTATCAGAATATGGACCAGGATTCCCAATTTTCATGCCTAATGGAATGATTGTTAAAGATGAATTATTAAAATATTGGAATGAAATTCATCAACGTGAAGCCTACCAAATGATTCAAACACCAGTAATGTTAAATAAAGAATTATGGGAAGTATCAGGACACTGGTTCAATTATAAAGAAAATATGTACTTATCAGAAATTGATAAACATGAATTTGCCATTAAACCAATGAATTGTCCAGGAGGAATGCTAGCTTATAAACACCATATTCATTCATATAAAGAGTTACCACTTCGTATGGGGGAATTAGGAGTAGTACACCGTCATGAAGCTTCAGGAGCTTTACATGGTTTATTTAGAGTTCGTGTCTTTACACAAGATGATGCGCATATTTTTATGACTGAAAATCAAATTGAAGCAGAAGTAATTCGCTTAATTGACCTTTATAAAGAAATTTATGAAAAATTTGGTTTAGATTTTCATATTGAATTATCTACAAAGCCAGAAAAAGCTATTGGTGATGATGCTATTTGGGAAGTTAGTGAAAAAGCCTTAGAAAATGCTTGTATTAAAGGTGGATATGAATATAAATTAAATCCAGGAGATGGAGCTTTTTATGGTCCTAAGTTAGATTTTAAATTAAAAGATTCTTTAGGAAGAATTTGGCAATGTGGTACAATTCAGTTAGATTATAATTTACCAGAACGTTTTGATTTAACATATATTGCCGAAGATGGTTCAAAAAAACGACCTGTAATGTTACATCGAGCAATTTTAGGAAGTATTGAACGTTTTATTGGAGTAATAACAGAACACTATGCTGGAGCTTTTCCAACATGGCTAGCACCTAATCAAGTACGAATTTTACCTGTATCATTAACAGCACATAAAGATTATACAACTGAGTTAGAACAAAAACTAAAAGAGGCTGGAATTAGAGTATACTTAGATGATCGAGAAGAAAAAATTGGTTATAAGATTAGAGAATCACAAGTTAAAAGATCACCATATACTTTAATTATTGGAGATACTGAAATGAATAATAATACTGTTACTTATCGTCCTTATGCGACAGAAGATAATATAACAATCAGTCAGGAAGAGTTTATTAAAATGTTACAAGAAGAAATTAATTTAAGAAAATAATTATAAATTTTAAAGGAGACTTAAGTCTCCTTTTTTTAATACTGTTAAATATTAAATTGTTTAAATATTAATGTATTAATAAGCAGTTAAATAAAATTGTAGGGTACAAAAAAAATTAAGTAAAAAGTAAAGTAAAGGCAATAATAATAGTATAATGAAAGGAGTACTGTTATTATGAAAAGAAATTTGTTAAAAATTTACAAACTTGATTTTACAAAGAATAGGCAGAGTGAAAATTGTAAAATAATTAAAAAAGTAAGACCGTGTTTAATAATTCAAGCGAGTGCGACAAAAATGTATTATGGAACAACAGCTTATATTGCAGTTCCATTAAGTAGTAATTATTATCAAGATTTAGAAAATCATCAAGTAGAAATTATGACTAATCAAAAAAGCCATGCGTTAGTTTATAACTCAACATTAGTAATAGATGAGCAACTACAGTTATGGTGTGATAAAGCAGGAGATACACTTAGCATTGAACCAGAAGAATTAAAAGCAGTGATTGATAAAAAAATAAATTTTAATTTAATAGGAGGAAGAATGTCATTAGCACCATATAAAATGAAACCGTATTTAGATGAAGTATTAGAAAGAATTGAAAAAAGTAATGAAGAAATAAAAAAAAATAATCAAGAAATAAAAAAAGATAATCAAGAGTTAAAATATCAAATGAAAGAAATAAGAAAAGATAATCAAGAATTAAAAAGAGGAAATCAAGAATTAAAAAGAGGAAATCAAGAATTAAAAAGAGATAATCAAGAATTAAAAAAATTAATTAAAAATTAATTAAAATAATTTAAAAAAATAAAGATATACTTTTAAGTATACCTTTATTTTTAATAGAAGTGATTGATAAATTTCTAAGTAAAAAACTAATGAAAATCACATACTTAATAATATTTCTCCAATAAATAAAACAAAGAAATTATCAATTCCAAAGTATGATAGTCTTTCAATTATTGTTAAGATTAAAGCAACTAAAATTATTTTAATAATATTAAAATCAATTGAATCAGTAGATAATAAATTAGCGACAATTAAAATAATTAAAGTTGAAACAAAAAAAACAAAACTTCCTAAATGGGTTTTTTTATGTGGCTTTTCTTTACCCAATTTTTTATAAATAATTTCCGGAAAAATTGCTGCCAAAGAATCTGAAACTCCAATAACTAATAATAAAACAATATAAATTGTATAATTAGGCACAAAAAACCATAAATAACCCATTCCAATAATTAAACAAACATCTCCATAGGTTTTTCTAGTTGTGGTATTTAATAAATTACTAATACTTTTATTTTTAGTACGAATATATAAAAGTGGTAAAGCTCCAATAATAATAATAGAAAAGATAGAAAAAGAATTTAATTCAAAAAATAAAGGCGTTACAATTCCAATACCTACAGTAAAAAAATGACCATATTTTCTAGCAAATTCAAAACTAACATATTTAGCAATGGTTGCTGTGGAAAAAAGACATACTACTATTAATCCAAAAATAATAATAGTAGATAGCCATAAGTTAAGGTCTAACATATAATCTCCTTGTATATCTAATAATTTGCAATCTTAAATATTATAACATATTGAGAAAAAATGTTAGAATTTATCCAAAATAATAATAGTTATTTAAAAGTTAAAACAACAAAAAACTTATACACTAGGTAAAATAAATTTGTTAAAATATAATCGATATAGGAGAAATAATATGAAAAAAAACATAGGAATAATTTTTGGTGGTAATAGTGTCGAGCATGAGATATCTATTATAACAGCAATTCAGGCAATAGAAAATATGGATCAAGAAAAGTATGAAGTAATCCCAATTTATTTAACAAAGAACAATAAGTTTTTTACAAGTGAAGATTTTTTAAATATTGATATTTTTAAAAATTTAAAAGAAATCGAAAAAAAATATAAAGAAAAAATCTTATATAAAGAAGATAATAAAGTATTATTATTAAATAAAAAAAAGTCTTTTTTTAAATCAAAGGATCAAGTAGAAATTGATATTTTCTTCCCGATTGTTCATGGAACTAATGTTGAAGATGGGAAATTACAAGGTTATTTAAACATGTTTGGGATTCCAATTATTGGAACTACAACAACATCAGGAGTTATTGGACAAGAAAAATCAATTATGAAAGATATTTTAAGTACACATCAAATAAAGCAAACTAAATATTTATGGGTTAAAGAAACCCAACGTGAAGAATTACAAACTTTAATTGAACAAAAATTAAATTATCCTGTAATCGTTAAGCCTAATTGTCTAGGATCTTCAATTGGTATTTTTATTGCCAAAGATTATGAAGCCTTAAACCAAAAAATAGATACGGCTTTTAAATATGATGCTATAGTTATTATTGAAGAAGTTTTACAAGATTTTGAAGAATTAAATATTTCTGTAGTTGATATTAATGATGAAATAAAAGTATCGGCCATTGAGAAAGTAAATGCTTCACAAGATTTACTATCTTATGAAGATAAATATTTATCAGAATCTGGTAAACAAAAAATGAAAACTTCTGGAATGGAAAGTTTAAAAAGAGAATTACCAGCAAAGATTAGTTTTGAGTTGCAACAAAATATTGAGAAAATAGCTCGAGATTGCTATAAATTTTTGCGTTGTCAAGGAATAATTCGCATTGATATGATGGTAAAAGATAATATTATTTATATTAATGAAGTCAATAATATTCCAGGTTCGCTAGCCTTTTACTTATGGGAAGAGTCTGGACAATCTTATCAAGAGTTATTAACAGAAGTAATTGAAGATAATATTAAAAAGTATTATAAAACTAAAAATAAAGATTATTCATTTTCTACAAATGTTTTAAATCTTTCTGGAAAGAAGATAAATAAATAATGTTAATTTATTATACTAGTTCCTTTTTTATAACATTAATCATTGTTTTTATTATCCAAAAAGTAGCAATTAAATTAAAAGTTGTTGATAAGCCTAATTATCGAAAAGTCCATGAACAACCAAAAGCTTTATTAGGTGGACTAGCAGTTTATTTAAGTATTTTACTTATTTACAGTATTCATTTAGGATTTAGTTTTAATAATGAAACTAAGTATTTAGTAATTTTGGCAGGAATTTTAATGCTCTTAGGTCTATATGATGATATTTTTGATCTTAAAGCAATTTATAAGTTAATTGGTCAATTAATTATTGCTTTTTTAACTGCTTATTTTGTAGGAGGAATAAATCGGATTGAAGTCTATGGTTATGTAATAAACTTCACCTTAATTCAAGGAATATTGATTGAAACCTTTTGGATTGTGGCATTAATTAATGCCTTTAATTTAATTGATGGTTTAGATGGACTATCTTCAGGAGTTGGAATACTATCACTAATGTCGTTAGTAATTTTAGGAATGATTAATAATGACAGTACTTCAATTATGTTCATTATGATTATGATTGGAAGTTTATTAGGATTTTTATATTATAATTTTAATCCAGCAACAATCTTTTTAGGTGATTCAGGTTCAATGTTAATTGGTTATTTAATTGCAATAATTTCTATGAATAGTTACAAAACAGTAACTTTAACTTCTATGATGTTATTAATGTTAATTGCTTTTATGCCCTTTTTCGATGTTTTTTTGGCAATTGTACGCCGAAAAGCCAATAAACAAAAAGCCTTTGAAGCTGATTCACTTCATTTTCATCATCGTTTAATGTTGAAAGGTTACTCCCACGCTAAAGCAGTGTTTATTTTGTATTTTATTATGACAATTTATAGTTTAATTGCGATATTTTTAGAATTAACGACAAATTTTTATATTAAATTAGGTTTAACTGGTTTTATGATGATTGTTACGATTTTTATTTTTGAAAAATTATATTTATTATCAGATAAATATGCTTATATCACAAAAACTATTAAAAAGGTAACATGTAAAAAAAATAAAAAAGATATGTAATATAGATAAAGTTTATCTGTTTACATATCTTTTTTACGATCTTTGTTATTTATTTTGAACTTGTTAATGATTTTAATAAATCTTGACTTTGTTGTGGAATATAAAAATTTTTACTAGTCAAATAAGCTAAATTATCTGCTACAATGGTTTTTAAAACTTGATTTAAAGAATGCTTATCTTTAAAAACTAAGTTTTGATAATATGCTAAATTAGGAGTTGTTCTTGTAGGTTCAATAAAATCAGCAATATAAATAATTTTAGCAATATTATCCATATCTTTATGACCTAAAGTATGATATTTAACAGCATTTAAAATTTGTACATCAGTAATCTTAAATTGTTCTTGTAAAATTATTGTACCAGTATAAGAGTGCCAAGCTGGTTTGATATTTTTAACTTCTTCGTTAGCAAAATACTTATTGATTAAAATAGTTGCTTCTAGTTCATTCATTTCTTTAGTAATATCATGACCTAAGGCAGCAATTTTAAGTTTTTGTAAATCTTCGTGGTAAATTTCTCCTAACTTAATAGCGGTAGCAACGACAGATAAGATGTGATTATATCTTTTAGTTGATAAGTTTTGTTGTAAATATGTTTGTAAAATTTGTTCTAAATTAGCGTTCATTAATTACATCTCCAATAAGTTTTCCCATACATAAATAAGTTCCAATATTATAACCACCAGTAAAACAGTTAATATCAAGTAATTCACCACCTAAAAAAAGATTAGTATTTATTTTAGATTCCAAAGTTTGCGGATTAATTTCTTTTAAATTAACGCCACCATTAGTTACAAAAGCGGTTTTGAATCCTTTAATATCTGAAATTCTTAAAGTAAGTGAATTGTTTTCATCTAAAAAAGGAAGTAATTTTTTAGGAGGATTTATAGGTAATAATTTAATCGTTACTATTTTCCCTTTTTCTAAAGCTTCTTTAGCATAAAAAGATAAGTTTAAAGCTAATGGGCCACTTAGACCAAAATGGGTAAATAAAATATCTTTTGTTATAACTTTTTTTTTCTTTTGATTCACATATAACTCACCTTGACAGTTAGTTAAAGAAATTCCTTGCAATGTTTTATTTTCAATAAGTGGTTCATTAATAACTAACGGGGCTTCAGCAGGTAATAAATCGGTAATTGAATGATTTAAAGAAGTTACTAAATCATAAGAAGTAAATCCTTGAGATATTTGGGGGTAAGTAGCTCCGCCCATTGCTAAGACTAAATATTTAGCAGAAAATTTTTGATCAATAATATAACGTTGGTTAAGATACTCAATTTTTTGAACTAAATAATTTAATTTAATTGTTTTTTGCGGATGATTAGATATTTTTTGTTCAAAAAAATTAATCACATCTTTGGCATTATTACTTTTAATTAACATCCGATTATTATCTTCTTCTTTAACTGGAACTTGATTAATATTAAAAAAATCAATTAATTCTTGGGGGGCATAATGATTAAAAGTAGAATATAAAAATTTATTATTTTTTGGAATATTTTCAAGAAAACTAGTAATCTCCTTATTATTAGTAACATTACAGCGACCACCGCCACTAACTCTAATTTTTCCACCTAAAAAACGATTAGCATCTAATAATAAAACCTTTTTATTTTTAATGGTATAACTGCTCATTAATCCACAAGGACCTGAGCCAATTACAATTACATCATATTGTTCCATAAATCTCCTTTATAAATTATTAATTAAAATGAATTATTATTAAATTTAGTAACTTGTTTAAATTCACTATCATCGGCAATATATTCTAATTCTATCTCATCTCCAACTTGGGATAAGATTAAATCAGTTGCTAAATCTTTATCAATTTGATAAATATTAGTATCATCTTGAAGTTTTAAATAAAAGAAATTTTCAAAATAGTTAATTCTTTGAATTATCCCACTAACTTTTTTAGCACTAACATCTTGCGTTTTTAACACATTATTATTTTTTAACTGATTATAATAATCTTTTTTAGCACTTGATACATCATCACCAATTCCGACAATATTATAATTTTCCACCGAAACAAAAGCATATTGTTTAACTAAACCATCATTATCTTTTAAAGTCATAAAGTAAGTTGGCTTATTATATAAATCTAATAAAATTGGTTCAGAAGCACTATAACTATATTGTTGTACTTTACCTTGAGCTGAACTTTTAGCAGCTTCTTCAGTAGCACCATTTAAAGTATAAAAAATAGTGTTTTTACTCTTTATATCTCGGACAATAAAGCCCACAGTTGCTTCATCACTTTTAATAGAAGTCATTCCAGTATAAAAATAAGGTTTATTATTAACAAAAACATAAGAAATTCCACTTGTCGGTCTAATCATTTCTTTTTGGGTAAAAATACTATTTAGCCAGCCATTTTTATAAGCCCCGTAATAAGTTAATTGTTGTTTAATCATTTCTTTAGGATAAACTCTATCAACCCAACTATGTAAGTCTTTATCATCAACAGTGTAATAATTACTTGTTCCACTTTGCTCATCAATTACTGTAACTCCAGTGGCATCTAAACCACTAAAACCAATCGTTGGTCGATAAGTAGAAACAACCCAATAAGGTTTACCTGTATCATCAATTTCAAAAGAATAATCAGTTAGCCCTTTAAAAAAATTATTTTGTAAATAAGCATAACGTTTAATATTCTTATTAAAAAAAGATTTTTCAGAGTATTGAATTTTAAGCGGTTCACCATTAATATCTTGAACTAATTTTACATCATTAGGATTAGTAGCAGAAACATAAATATAACCTGGAATAGTGTTTTTATTTTGTAGCCATTTAAAAAAGTTTTGCGGTTCTAAAGGAGCAATCCATGCTAAATCATTAGCAGTAGAAACTAAATAATATTCACCAATAGAAAATTGTGAACCTAAACCTAAATCTTCTCCTAAAACTTTATCACCTAACTTTTGAGCTAATTCATAATCAACAACTGGAATGATTTCATCAGAAATATTAGCTTCATTAGAAGTATAATCTAAAGTTTGTACATCCCCAATTAAATTATAATAAGCTTGAGAACGAAAAATAGGTGCTGATAAAAGTAAAATA
>JBKDZV010000033.1:0-2494 GCA_047971455.1 Mycoplasmatales bacterium
ATATGATATAATGAGATATGAATAAAATATCATTTGAAACATTTAAAAGACCTAATGGACATGATGAATTTTTAGAATGGTTAGAATTATTACCAAAAAAGGATAGTGCGAAACTTTTACGTACAATTGAAGAAACAGAAAATAATGGGATGCTAGTAGCTCAGCGTTTAATATGGGTGACGAAACTAGACACTAGTTTGTACGAATTAAGAAGTAAGGTAGGTTCAAATATCCAACGGGCTATCTATTTTCATGTGGTAAATGGAAAGTATGTTTTTACACATGGATTTACTAAAAAAACAGAGAAAACACCAATAAGTGAACTCAAACATGCAAAAGAGCTTAGAGAGGAGTGGTTCACAAATGATGATTAAAGAATTGATTGAAGAAAAGAAAAAAGATAAAGATTTTGTAGAAATATATGATCGTGAAGGAAGAAAACTAGAAACTGCGGTTGCTCTTTATCATGCCCGTGAGGAAGCGGGGCTAACCCAATCGGAGCTTGCACAAAAAGCTCATACAACTCAATCTACAATCGCTAGAATTGAGAGAGGAGATAACGTTTCCTTCGATAAACTTGATGATATCGCCAGAGCGTTAGATAAGAAGCTAGTAGTATCATTTGCTTAAAAGTAATTTAGAAATACATCTTACTAGGTTTCTAACTATTAATTAGTTTAGGGACCTTTTTTACTATGTACATATAAATTACAAATAATAATAGAACGGAGTATAATAATATTATGAGTTTTTTTATTATCATCATATTATCATATATAATATTAGCAGTACTTAAAGTTTTGTTCCTTGAAAAATGTAGTAATCAATTATCTAAAATACTCATATTAATTATAGATATAATACTAAGTCCATTATCAATTTTAGCCAATTTTATTGAATTTTTTCGAATAATAAATTGTTTATGCCTATTTTCATTTATGTATATACTACCCATTATTATATTAAATGCAATAAATCAAAAAAATTCTTTACCTAATTTTTTATTTTGGTTATATATAATTAATTTAATTAGTGTCATTATATTTTGTTACTTTGGCTCAACTATAATAATGAAATTTATAATTTTCATATTTAATATGAAGAACAAAGAAACTGAAAAAAAATTGGAAGATATGATAAAAGAAGAACATATGCGCTTAGTCACATATGTGTTAATGACTATCATTTATATAGTATATAATATTCTAATATATAATAACATTAATTATATATTGTTAGATACTATAAAAGAAGTTTTTGTTAGCTTTATAGCAATAGACTCGATTGTTAATCAAATAAAAAGTAATAAAACTATTAGTAAGTAGTATATATATAATAAGCATCAACGTTATATATATGTATTAACTAAATTTGTTGGGAAGAGATATAACTATGATGGTAAATAGATTAAAGACATAATTTTTAAGTAGAATAGACAAAGATAAACGTGTAGAATCGGTATACGAAAAAAAGTAGATATTTATACTCAATTAAATATAGGAATATCTCTCCCTTTGTTACTTCTTGTTAATCTATTTATTGTTGTTTTGTCTGGAGAAATTTCTTTAAGTATATTAATTGCTATACTTTTATCGATTGTTATTTTTGCAATAATATTAAAAATATTAATTCGAAGTCAAGATACAAAGGCTATTAAATTAAAAAATAGAATAAAGGATGAAAAATGGATTTCTTTACAAGAAGTAGAAAAAATTTTGGGAATGAACAAAAATTACATAATAAATGAACTAGATAGCATGATTGGGATGATTTTTAATTAATAATATGTCAATAATAGCTATTTAAGGTAACGGATTACATAATCATCATTAACAAAAGGAGCGCCTATATCGATTGATACAGTCTTTTTCTTTGTGATTTTTAATTGGTATAGCTTTAAACTAAAGTAAAAGGTTGATTTAATCAATAATTACTTGATAAGTACATTGTGAAATTATTTTAGTGTAATAGATCAGTTTCGCTATTTATTTGACTATAATCTAGCTAAACAAACATTTTTTGTAAGAATCTTTTTTTTGTTTCTTTTAAAAGATCTAACTCACGTTGATGAATAGCGATAGTGTCATCTAGTTGTTTGAAGAAGTTGCCGATTTTTTGTTGTTCTTTGCTTTCAGGAATAAAAGCTGTAACAGAATTAATAGTTGTTTTAGAAAGACTAGGAACTCCAGTTGATTCATCCTTCGCTTTCCAATTAACTTTTTGGAAAATAGCATAGATAAAATCCAGATTGAATCATACTTTGAAACTGTATAAAAAGTGTATCTACATCCCAAAATGGTGCTTTCAAAATATAAGGTTTATAAATTGTTCCTTTTCTACCAATTACAATAGATTCGTATAAACTTAACATGTAAAAAAAATATCAATAAACAGATATGTCACCTGTATTTATGTGTTTATAATCATCAACTAAGAGTTAGGATTTTTGTAAATAAAGGTAACATAAAGAATTAACTGGCTCAATGTAAAATAT
>JBKDZV010000034.1:0-18093 GCA_047971455.1 Mycoplasmatales bacterium
ATAAATTAAATAGCATAATCTTTAATAAAGTGTTTTGGAGTATGATAATTGTAAATATAATAATAATGATAATAGGAGAAGCATTATATGCTCCTCTTATTATGTTCTTATTGTATGGTGGAATTAGTACAACAATTGTCTTATTAGTAGGTAATAAAATAGATATGTATTCCAAAATTGGGCAAATCTTTGGAATGATTTGGCTAATTGAAGTAAGTAAAGTAATAATAGTTGAGATACCACTGATTGGACCAATAAACTTATTAATACTATTAGTATATATTTATCCTAAGCTAATTTTAAAAATTTTAAATAAAGAGCGAGAATATAGTATTGATGAAATTTTAGCCATAACAGGAATAGAATTAGCTGTCTGGTTATTAGGAGCATTAGGATACCCTATAATGTATAACTTTTTACTTAATTATAATTTAGATATAATTTCTGTTAATATTGTGAGATTAATAATAATGAGCATTGGGTTAATTATAAGTTATACATATATAGCAATGGATAACAATCGAGTTAAAGTATATAATAATAAAGTTAATTTAAGTTATGGAGTAGTAATAGTAATATTATTCATAATGATAATACCTAATTATTTATATATACCACAAGGAAAAGTAATTAAAATAGATAGTTGCAATGAATTAAATGAAATACAAAATGATAAGAAGTATGAATTAACCCAAGATATTGATTGTTCTGGTCAAAGTATTCAAAGTATGAATACTAAATATTATGGAATAATCGATGGTCAAGGACACACTATTAGTAATCTTGAAGTAACAGGTAATTTAATAAGCAGTTTAGGAGTACATGGAATAATACAAAATATTAAGTTTGATAATTACAAAGGAGATAGTATTATTGGACTAAATGTTGGGAAAGTTATTGGAGTAGAAGTAGAAAATAGTCAAATAAGTGGAGTAGATCAAGTGGGAGTAATTGGTAGAAATCTTGGAGAAGTAAGTAGAGTAAGTATTAATCAAAGTGAAGTTAAGGGAACTTCTGAAGTAGGAGGAATAATTGGGATGAACCAAAATGAAGTAAAAGGAGTAGAAGTAGGCAAAGAAGTAAAAGTTTTAGGAGATAGCAAATTAGGAAGTGTTGTTGGAGAAAATAGCGGAATAATAAGTTATGTAACAAGTAGTGGAACACTTTATAATCAAGTAGGAGATAAAGAGTATGGAGCATATACAGGATTATTAGTAGGACAACAAAGAATAGGAAATAAAGGAAAAGAATATACAAGTATTCAAAATAGTGTTTAGAGTGGAGTAAGTCAAGTAAATACACCATATAAAGAAGTAGGAGTAGGACAAGAGATATTAGATAAACAAGAAGTAATGCAAACTTGCTTATTACAAGCATATGAAGATAACCAAGATATGACTAATAATGAGTATAAAGAGTTATTAAAAGAGAGTGGAGAATGTACAGCCTATAAATTAACTAATGGAGATAGGAAAGATAATTATCTGGACAGAAATGAACAAATATATTTAGAAGGAACTGAACAAGAGATATGTTTGAATGATTATTATAGTTCTATTTTAGCACAAACAGGAGATAGTCCAATGAATGTTAAATTATATAGTGGAGAAAATGCTAATAACTATACAAATTGTTATAATAATAAAGATAATAAGGGAATTATTCCCCCATTACCAATACCATATCGAATATCATTAGCCATTTGGATAGGACAAATAGGCTATGACTTATGGCATGTAGATAAACCAGTGGATGATAATTATGATGCCGTTGGGAATGAAGAGTTTATAAAAGGAGTAGCAACAGATAGTAATGATTTAGGATTTGGAAATTGTTGGAAGACATCAGTTTATCCGTTTGAAATAGATACAACAATAAGTGAAGATGATACCTGTTCTATAACAATGTAAGATAAATAAAAATTTAAAAAGGAAAGGTATGAATAATTTGAAAAATAAAATATTAATAATAAGTTTAATGTTTGTAATAAATATCATAATAATCATAATGGGAGAGATAATTTATGCTCCTGTTATATATTTTATCTTAACTATAGGAGTAGCAACCTTATTAGTGTTAAGTAAAAATCAAAAAATAGATATAGCAAGTGCTATTGGTAAAGTAATAATAATATGTTTTATGATAAATCTAATAATAATAACGATTATGCTAATGATAGCATTAAAAGATAGTGGAGCAGTAATACTGATTTGTTTACCATTATTATTAATAGGTTATTCATATATCATACTTAAAACATTAAATTATCAAAAGTATGAACAATCTAAGATAATAAAAGATATCTTTAAAGTAGATATCTTAATAATAGTAGCTACGATAATAGGATCTAAATTAGGAAATAATTTAGTTCAAGATATGCGAGTATTAGGGATAGGAAGTAATTATCATATAATCCAAATAACAATAAGTATGTTAATATTTACTATACCGTATATGTATGTGCTTAACAAAGAAAGTAAAGGATATAAAAAAGAAGTATTAAGCTTTGGCATAGTAATAATGATAATGGTAATAGTAATGATACCAAATAATAGTCTTAAACCACAAGGAGAAGTAATAGAAGTAACAAGTTGTAGTGAATTAAGTAATCTAAGCAATACTGGGAGATATGTATTACAAAATGATATAGATTGTCAAGGACAAAGTATTAATAATGAGAAGATATTCAATGGAGAGTTAGTAGGAAACAAACATCAAATAAGTAATCTAAGTAATACCATGTTTGAAAAAGTAGGAGGAAATGGAATTATAAGTGAAGTTCAAATAAATAAATATCAAGGAGAAAGTATTGTTCAAGAGAATTATGGAAACATTAGTGAAATAGCAGTAAGTGCTAGTGAAATAAAAGGTAAAAGTCAAGTAGGAGTAGTAGGAATAAATAAAGGAGTTATGAATAACATTGAAGTAAGAGAGGGGACAAATATCTATGGAGATAGTTATACAGGAAGTGTAGTAGGAACAAATAAAGGGGAAATAGACCATACCTATAGTAGTGGTAATATTTATAATACAGCAGGAAAGCAAGACTATGGAGAATATACAGGAATGATAGTTGGACAACAGGTAGATAATTCTGCTACCAAACATACAGTATATTCAGGAGATACCTATATACCAAATGCTAATATTATTTCAGGGTCAGCACCAGAATATCAAGAAGATGTCAAAGCAGCAAATACATGTATAAAGAAAATAGATAAAGAACATAAAGGAAATATGAGAGAAATAGAGTATAACTATTTATTAGGGTATGAAGATCCAGAAGATCAAATGTATGGAGGAGAAGAATATAGAGGAAAAATATTAAAAGAATATGAACAGTACAGTTTTGGAGAATGTGTAAATGAACAAAATTTAGAGCCAACAAATGGGCAAAGAAGAGTGTCATATTTAGCTCAAGATGAAGAAAATATAGTAGATATAGGAGAAGATAAATTAGGAATAGCTGAATTAAAAAAAGAATATGTCTTTTTAAAAGATGAAGATTATTTAAGTGAAACACCAATGAATTTTGAACAATTAGAGAAAATAGGGTTACCACCAATACCAATGTCATATGGCGTATCATTTATATTATGGGAATTAGGAGTAGGATATGATATATGGTATGTAGAAAAAGCAACAGGAATAAATTATACTGCTTTAATGAAAACAGTAGGAGTAAAAGAAGTTTTATTTTATGGTAATTTCTTAGGATTTAATAGTGATGGTAATATATGGGAATGGAATGAAGAATTAGGAGCAGCAACATTAATAGAGTTTTAAAAAGGGAAAATATGAATAAATTAAATCGTATAATCTTTAATAAAGGCTTTTGGAGTATGATAGTGTAATCTAATTTGGTTATTATATATAATATTTTTAAAGCAGATATTTTAGTAATAATTATGACAATAATAGTAGATATTATTTATAGGACTTTTTGTATTGTATTTTGAGTGATAATATAGAAAATCTTGAAAATACAACATAAATTTTAAAAGTGTGTTATAATGGAATGTAGTAAAAACATATGTGAGGTTTAAATATGAAAGGTATAATAATAGGGTTATCTGCTGCCTTAGTAGTGATAATAATTTTATCAATAGGATTAATTATATATGGTTCAAAACATGAATTTTATAATACAGTTGATCATGTAGATTTTGAAAAGATTTTAGATGAAACGGAAGGAAATCATCTTTATTACTTTTATCAACCATCATGTACCCATTGTAATGATTTAAAACCAACAATGGAAAAATTTGTGAATAAATTAAAGAATACTGATGAAGTTGATATTAAATTTGTAAATATGGCTGAAGAAAAAAATGCCGATGGATGGTATGATTGGAAGACACACTATGAAACATATGGTGATGATACACCAGCTAGTCTTAATCCAGATTATATTTCTGATCCAGCACAAATGAAAACTTTAGATGATATAGAAATTACTGGAACTCCTACAATGATTTATGAAAAAGATGGAGAAGTTGTAAACTATGAAGTAGGAAATGATGTAATTGAAGCTTTAATGAAAGATATTGAAGAAGACTATGATATTTAACAAATAAAGTATTAAAGTTATAAAATTTTAAACAGTGTGAAGATAAAACTGAAAGACAGTTTGTTTTTACACTTTTTTTTATTAACAATAAAAAAGGATATATTTTTCTAAATTTGATTAGTTTAAAATATGTTAAAATATAAGTATACATCATGAAAACAATAATTGAGTAAGGAAGTTATGGACAAAAAATTATATAATATTATTCAACATTATACAGAACAAGAAGAAGCATTTGTTAGAAGAATTTGGAATAATGTTGAAGATGTTTATTACAATTATGCTATTAAAGAAATTGGCTTTTGTAATCCAAATGAAATTAAAATAATTCAAGAAATAGTTAAATTATTTGAAGTAACTTTAACTATTAATGGTGGGTATGCACAGGCTGAATTACAAAATGTAATTGTTTATAGTCCAGAATATAAAATTGATAATCAAGTATGTGTTTATGAACTCAAGTATAATACAAAATTTAATGAATTAGAACATCGCCATGTGATGGGAACCTTATATAATCAAGGTATAAGTGAAAGACTACTAGGTGATATCATAATTTCTGAAGATAAACGCTGTCAAATTATTGTTGCTAAGGAATTAGCTGATACATTACCTTTATTAGTTTTAAAATATAGTAATATTAAAGTTAGTTATGAAGAACTTTCCCAAGTAAGTATTGAGGCTAAACCATTAAGTAATGGTATTAGAAGTGCTAGAAGTTTGCGTTTAGATGCTATTTGTAAATCAGTTAGTCAAATCTCTCGTAATCAAATGGTTAAAGAAATTAAAAAAGGAAATATTGCTGTTAATCATAAAGTTATTGTTGATTTGAAATACCAAATTAAAGAAAATGATTTATTATCAATTAAAGGCTATGGAAGAGTAACAATTAAAAAAATAATTCCAGTGAATGGCAAGTATAATATTAAATATAGTAGTACAAAAAAATAAAAAAGAAAATTTCTTAGAAATTTTCTTTTCTTAACATTTTTAGTTGTTCTTCCATTTGATTTAATTTTTTTTCTAATACTAATTCATCGAGTTCACGATTTTTATCTTGTTCTCGTAATTTTTTTTCCATTTTAATAACTGCTGATTTTAAAGCTAAATTTTCTTTTAAAATATTATCATTAGTTTGCTTTTGTTCTTTAATACTATTAGCGACATGTTCTAAAGTTTCAGATAATTCATCTAAAAAAATATCTACTTCTTTTTTTTTATAACCACGAACTGCTGTTTTAAATTCTTTTTCAAATATTTCTTCTATTTTTTTGTTAATATTAATTATCATTGGCACTCTCTTTCTTTATCTTACAAATTTTTTAAAATTGTATCTTTACCTAAAATTTCTAAAGTATTAGCTAATTCTGGACCATGCATGATACCAGTCGTTAAAATTCTAATTGGCATAAATAAATTTTTCCCTTTTAAACCAGTTTCGGTTTGAATTTCTTTAATTAGTAATTTAATATTTGCTTGAGTAAAGTCTGAACAATTAGTGATTTTAGTATTTAAAGCTTGTTTTAAAATGGTTAAATTATTGGCATCATAAGTTGTTAAAAATTCCTGAGCTTCAGGCTCAATGGTAAAATCTTGAAAAAATAATTTAGAAACAGTAATTATTTCTTGACCATAACTTATTTGATTTTTATAAAGTAATAATATTTTTTTAATTCGTTCTTCTAAAGCACAATTATATTCTTGTTGTAAA
Source organism: Mycoplasmatales bacterium (assembly GCA_047971455.1). GTDB lineage: Bacteria > Bacillota_I > Bacilli_A > UBA3375 > UBA3375 > JBKDZV01. The sequence goes on from JBKDZV010000034.1 coordinate 6,282, forward strand.
AAAGGATACACTAAGTCAATATAATGCTCTTCTGGTAATTTTTTCATATATTGATTATTAATCCAGGTTAATTTAGCAATATCAAATTTAGCTGCTGATTTTGATAAACGTTCAGTTGTAAAAATTTTAATAAATTCTGCTTGAGTAAAAATTTCTTCTTCCCCTGGTGCTGACCAACCTAATAAGGTAATAAAATTAAACATAGCTTCTGGAATATAGCCTAATTCTTTATACTGTTCAATAAATTGAATAATTCCTCCATCTCGTTTAGATAATTTTTTTCCTTCTTGATTGACAATTAAGGCCATATGTCCAAATATTGGAACTTCTAGACCTAAAGCATTGTAAAGCATTATTTGTTTAGGAGTATTAGAAATATGATCTTCTCCTCGTAAAACATGAGAAATTTCCATTAAATGGTCATCAATAACTACGGCAAAATTATAAGTAGGTATACCATCTCGTTTAATAATATTAAAGTCTCCTGAAACATCATTGCTGTTGAAAGAAACTTCTTTTTTAACTAAATCATGCCACGAAATTTCTTCATTAGTGGGAACTTTAAAACGAATTGTATACTCTAAACCTTGAGCTTCTTTAGCTTGAATTTCTTGTTCTGATAAATGACGACATTTACCACTATATTTTGGAATAATTCCTTCGGCTTTTTGTTTAGCCGCTTCTTCATCTAATTCTTGAGATGTACAAAAGCATTTATAAGCTTTTTTTTCCGTTAATAACTGTTCAATAAAAGGTTGATATAATCCTTGATTAAAACGTGCTAATTGATTGTAAGGACCATAATTTCCGGCTTTGTCAATTGATTCATTCCAGTCAATTCCTAACCATTTTAAATTAGCTAATTGTGATTGTTCACCTCCCGCAATATTACGAGCAATATCTGTATCTTCTACTCGAATAATAAATTTACCATCTTGGTTTTTAGCAAACAAAAAGTTAAACAATGCTGTTCTTGCATTTCCAATATGTAAATGACCAGTTGGTGATGGTGCATAACGCACTCGGATTTCGTTTTTCATAATATACCTCTTTTAATTTATTCTATCTAACATATTATATAGAAAATATAGTATAATGTAAAGTAGTTTATAAAATAAATGAGGTATTAAATGCAAAAGTATTATGCAAATTTGCTTTCTTGGTTAGCAATGAGCTTAACAATTACAGCAATAATTTTAGTAGGTTTTAATAAATTATCAATAATTTATGCGATAATAGCGGTGATGATAGCGGCAATTTTAGATATGTTTGATGGAAAAGTCGCTCGCCATTTTTTAAATAAAAAAGAAGATTTTATTTTTGGAGAAATAACTGATTCTTTATGTGATACCATTAATTTTGGCATAGTTCCAGTTTTAATTTATATTAATATTTTTAGTAATAATAGTTTAATTATCTTAATAGGTATAACTATCTTTTATTTATGGGCCGTAGTTTATCGCTTAGCCAGATTTTCTAAAACTAAAATAGAACTTAAAGTTAAATATTATCAAGGAGTTCCTGTAACGGTTGCTTCACCATTACTTGTCTTATTATTTATTCCTTTACAAAATAATTTTATGGTTGGCAGTATTGGCATGGTTGTCTTAGCATTTTTAATGATTTCTAAAATAAAGGTTAAAAAAATATGATAAAAGATATAAAAGTATATAGTGAAATAATTGAAGGATTATTATATTTAAGTGGAGCAGAAGGAGTTTCCTTATCTGAAATATTATTAGTTTTAAAAGTTGATCAAATGACAGTAGAAGAAGCTTTAAAGTTTTTAGAACATAAATATGAAACTAATAGTGGATTAGAATTAATTTATACTAATAATACTTATAAATTAGTAACCAAAAATAGTTATTATGAATATTATAAAGAATTTGCTAATTTAACTCAAAATGATAAACTAGGTAATTCTGCTTTAGAAACTTTGGCAATTATTGCTTATAACCAACCAATAACTAAATTTCAAATTGAACAATTAAAAGGAGTTTCAATTCAACATAATATTCAAGCTTTAATAAACAAAGAATTAATTTATATTTCTGGGCGTTCTCAAGAAATTGGTAAACCTAATCTTTATTCAACAACTGGTAATTTTTTAGATTACATTGGGATTAATAATTTAGAGGAATTACCAGAATTAGATAAATTTAGTTTAAATATCAAAGAAGAAGAATTATTAAAATTTACTAGTTTAGATTATAAAGAAATTGCTAAGAAATTATTAACAGCAGAAAATACTATTAAATTAGAAAAACTTGATGAGCAAACAATGCAAGAATTAGATAGTTTAGAAAATTTAAAATTAGATTTTGAAATGAAAGAATAAAAGGAGTATGATGGAAAGATTACAAAAAAGAATTGCCAATAATTCTAAATTCTCACGTAGAAAAGCCGAGAGCTTAATTTTAGAAGGCCAAGTCAAAGTAAATGGTCAAGTTATTAAAGAACTAGGGACTAAAGTCGCAGCTACTGATGAAATTCAAGTGGGTAATAAAGTATTATATAGCGAAGAAAAAGTTTATTATTTATTAAATAAACCAAAAGGTGTAGTATCTACATGTAGTGATGAGAAAGGTCGTCCAACAGTAATTGACTTAATCAAAAATGAAGTTCAAGATAATGTTTATCCTGTAGGTCGTTTAGATTTTAATACAACTGGTGTTTTAATCTTAACAAATGATGGTGAATTAGCTAACTTTTTAATGCATCCTCGTAATAAAATTGCTAAGACTTATTTAGCCAAAGTTAAAGGACAAATGCAACGTGAAGCAATTTTACAATTAGCTAACGGGATAGAAATTGATGGTTATCAAACATCAAGAGCAAAAATTAAAATTTTACGACATAATCCCAAGTTAGAAATTTCTAAAATCAGAATTACTATTTATGAAGGGAAAAATCATCAAGTTAAAAAAATGTTTGAAGCAATTGGTGGTCAAGTTGTTGAACTAAAACGAGTAGAATACGGAATCTTAGACTTAACTGACTTAAAAGTTGGCTCTTATCGCAAAATAACAACTAAAGAAGTAAAAAAATTATATGGAATAACAAAATAATGCAAACAAAAAAATTAAAAATAGGTAACTTAGAAATTGATTCACGGGTAATTATTGCCCCTATGGCTGGTGTTTCCAACAATGCTTTTAAAAAAATCATAAGAAGATTAGGAGCTGGACTAATTACAACGGAAATGGTTAGTGATAAAGCCTTATTACATGGTAATGAAAAGACCTTAAAGATGATTGAAATTGATGATGAAGAACATCCAGTAGCACTACAACTATTTGGTAATGAAATTGAGAGTATGGTTCAAGCCGCTAAATTTTTGGATCAACATTCCAAGTGTGATGTCATTGATATTAATATGGGGTGCCCTGCTCCGAAAATTGTAAAAAATGATTCTGGTTCTAAAATTTTATTAGATCCACAAAAAGTTTATGATATTGCTTATAATATTAAACAAGCGGTAACTAAGCCAGTAATGGTTAAAATGCGTTTAGGTTGGGATGAGAATCATATTAATGTTTTAGAAAATGTGAAGTTATTAGAAAAAGCTGGAGTTGATGCTATTGCTATTCACGGACGTACAACAAAACAAATGTATAGTGGAAAAGCTAATTGGGACTTAATTAAACAAGCTAAAGCTAGTGTCAAGATTCCAGTAATTGGGAATGGCGATATTGATAGTCCCCAAAAGGCAAAAGAATATATAGAAAAATATGGTGTAGATGCGGTAATGATTGGGCGAGCAGCTTTAGGTAATCCTTGGATCATTAAACGTACTAAACATTATTTAGAAACAGGAGAGTTGCTCCCTGAACCAACAGTACAAGAACGTTTAGCAGTTTGTCACGAGCATTTATTAAACTTAGTAGAACTAAAAGGTGAAAGAATTGCTATGAATGAAATCAAAGGTCACGCTTCATGGTATTTAAAAGGAATTAAAGGTGCTAATAAATACCGCAGAGTAATTCAAAATTTAAGTACAGTGGAAGAATTTGATAACTTTTTGCAAGAGATAAAAACCGATGAAGCCTAAAGAATAAAAAGATAAATTTAGAAAAATTGTGATAAAAATGTTATAATTATGTGGGATAAAAGAATAAAGGGGAAATATGAAAAAAAGAATAATAATTTTAACAGCTGTAGTAGCTTTAATTTTGACTGGATGTGGGGGAAATACTGAGTATCAAGATGCTCAAGTATATTATGATATGTACATTAATAAAACCAAAGAAATTGATGAAGATTTAATTCCAACATTAGAAGAGCTTTTGTTAGCTTTAGATGTAACAGACCAAATTGAAGTAGTAGAAGATAAACTTATTAAAGATTATAATGAAGTTTTTAATAAATTTAAAAAACAAGATTTAAAAACTTTTTATGAAAAATTTTCAACAAAAATTGATGAAGCAACAACTTTAGAAAGTTTAAATATTTATACAAATAGTGACACCTTAAAAAAAATTTTAGATAACTTTAACAATGCTAAAGATACAACACAAGCTGCTTATCAAAAATTTTATCATGATATTTTAGAAGTTTATAATGAAGCTTTAGATTCTGCTTTAACAACTGTAAAAGATACTGATTTAGCAGAATTACAAGAAAAGTATGAAGATTTACAACAATTAATTGAAGAAATATTAAATTCTGAAGAATTAACAACTAAAAGAGAAGAAATAATGCAAGCACTTTACGATGCTGTATAAAGTAATGAATTAGTTATTTTATTAATTAAATAATCAAAAGAAGACTTACATTGTAGGTCTTCTTTTTTTCTTAATTAAAGTTAAGCGTTTACATTTGGTGAGAGTTTAAATTTTGGTATAATAAAGATATAAAATTATGGAGGTAGTATATGAAAATCAAAAATGAAACAATTTTTAAAGATTTAAAAACAGTTTACAATGTAGAAGAAGTTAAATATGATGTTTTAAGTAAAACTTTTATTTATCGTTTGCCAAATAATCAAGAAAAATCACTAACTTTTGCTTCACTTTTAAATATCTTAGATAAATCAACAGAAATATATTCAGTTTTAGATAGATTACGTAGTAGTTACTTCCCCCGTAGATTAAAAGAAGTTATTACGACTTTTTATCAAGACAATAATTTGCAACTTCCCAATGAATTAATTATCGGTGAACAAGGATTTGAAGTTTTAATAAATAATAAATTATACTTTATTAACTATGATGATGACTTTACTAAAATTTTACACGACTTTGCTAAAGTGTATAATTTACAAGAGATTGAAATAACTATAAAACCGCAAATTGCTGATTATGAAGGACACTATCATCAAGGATAAATAAAGTATAAAAATCCAAAAATATAAAAAAAGGCGATTATTTTCATAATCGTCTTTTTCAAGCTTAATGTTAATGTTATTGTAAAGCTTCTTCAATTTCTAATAATGTTTGAGCGGTTAAAGGCTCCATGTTAGCAATTTTAATATTTTGTTTTAATTGTTCTAATGTTCTAAAACCACAAAGTAAAGATGTTACATGCTCAGTACGTAAAGCCCATAATAACGCTAATTCTACAATTTCTAAATTATTTTTTTGAGCAATAATATTTAGTTTTTTTAAAGTAGTTACTAATTCTGGGGTAATTTGGTCTTTATGCAAAAAAACACTGCGTGAAGCTGCTCGTGAATCATCAGGAATTCCAGTAATATATTTATTTGTTAATTTTCCTTGGGCAATTGGTGAAAAAGCTACTAAACCAGTATTAGTTTTTTTAACCGTATTTAAAGTATCCGTTTCAATACCACGTTCTAACATACTATATTTATTTTGAGCAACAACATAAGGAACATTCATTTCATCTAGCATTTCAATTGCTCGTGCGAGTTGTTGTTCATTATAATTAGATAAACCGACATATAAAGCTTTACCTTGTAAAACGATATCACGTAAAGCTAGCATTGTTTCACGAAGGTCTGTTTCATTATCCCAACGATGATGATAAAAGATATCAACATAATCAAGTCCCATTCGTTGTAAAGATTGGTTTAAAGAAGCAAATAAATATTTTCGACTTCCCCCATCACCATAAGGACCATCCCACATAAAATAACCTGCTTTTGTAGAAATAATAATTTCATCACGGTGTTTATTAAACCCTCGCTGTAATACTTCACCAAAACGAGTTTCAGCCGCTCCATAAGGTAAACCATAATTATTAGCTAAATCAAAATGTGTAATACCATTTTCAAAAGCATAATAAATCATTTCTTCAATAGTTTCAATTGGGGTATCAGCATCAAAATTTTGCCATAAACCAAAAGAAATTATCGGTAATTTTAAACCACTTTTTCCTAATTTTCGATATTGCATAAGTACTCCTTTAAATATTTTTTTAAATTATCTTATTAATTAAGATAATTATTTTCTAACATAGCAAATGAATTATCTTCCGTATCAAAAAAAGCAAAAGTATTCATGTTTTCATGTTGTATAATTTCTGTAGTTTTAACATAATTATTAGCTAAGCGAGCTTTTTCTTCTGTTAAATTATTAGTAATAAAAGCTAAAGATGGAGTTTTCAAATTCAAATTATAAGGATTATCTTCCATTAATTTTAAAGGAACTAACTCTAAATTTGGACCACCAGAACTAGGACCAACTTGATAAACCATCTGCCCCTTGATTAAAGTTTCTTTTTTTAACACAAAGCCAACTTGATTAAGCCAAAAATCTTTAGCTTTAACTGTATCTTCCATATATAAAACAACATATCCTAAAGTCATAAAACTCCTTTTTTAATTATCTTTTACTAAATATATTATATAATATTTTTTGCAAAAGATTAAAGTTATTTAAAGATAAATTAAAAAAGTAAAAAGAAGACTAATAATTAATATTACTAGTCTTAAATATTTTAAAATTTAAATGATTAACGAATAACTAATTCAGTTTCTTTATTAAAGAAGTGACACTTGTTAATATCAATCATGAATTCAAAATTATCCCCAACAACTTCAGTCATGCGACTAGGAACTTTTAAAATAATTTCTTGATCTTTAACCTTTAAAAAAATATGGTTTTCATTACCCATACGTTCTAAATTAATAATTGTTTCTTGCATAACTTGCTCTTTAAAATTATCAAGAGCAACTTTTTCAATATTTACATGTTCTGGTCGAATACCTAATAATACTTCTTGACCATCATATTCTTTAATAGTTTCCCAAATTCCTTGGGGAATTTTAATTGAAGTATTATTTTCAAAAATTGCCAAAGTATGATCTAACTTGACATTTAAAAAATTCATTTGTGGAGCGCCAATAAATCCAGCAACAAATTTATTAATTGGTTGGTCATAAAGTTCCATTGGTGTTCCAACTTGTTGAATAACCCCATCTTTTAATACTACAATTCGATCAGCCATAGTCATCGCTTCAATTTGATCATGAGTAACATAAATCGTAGTAGCATTTAAATCTCGGTGTAACTTAGTGATTTCATTACGCATGCTACTACGCAATTTAGCATCTAAATTGGATAAAGGTTCATCCATTAAGAAAACTTTTGGATTACGTACAATTGCTCGACCTAAAGCAACCCTTTGACGTTGTCCTCCTGATAAGTCCTTAGGTTTTCTTTTTAAATATTCAGTAAGTCCTAAAATATTAGCGGCCCAATCAACTTTTTTTTGAATTTCATCCTTTGGAACTTTTTTAATTTTTAAACCAAAAGCAATATTTTCAAAAACACTCATATGAGGATACAAGGCATAGTTTTGGAAAACCATCGCAATATCTCGATCTTTAGGATGAACATCATTAATTATTTTATTATCAATTTTAATTTCTCCACTAGTTATCTCTTCCAAACCAGCTAGCATTCTAATTGTTGTTGATTTACCACATCCACTTGGTCCAACAAAAACAATGAATTCTCCTTCATTAATTTCTAAATCAAAATCAGTAACTGATAAACTATCAGCATTATCATACTTCTTACAAATTTTATTAAATTCTACATAGCTCATAATTCCTCCAATAGTTAGTTATATTTTTAATTACATAACAATCATAGCATTTTTAGTCTATGATGTCAACAAGAATATAAAACGTTTACAAATATGTAGAAAAGTAAGTAATAAAATGTTAAAATATAATAAGTAAAAGATTAATAGATAGTAAAGAGGGGTAATGCTAGTACAAAAAATTAGACAATTAAATAATGAATTAGAAACATATTTAAAGATAAGATTAGGAGAATTTGATTTATCAATTGGTCAATGGGAAGTTTTAATGGCCATTTACAAAAGTACAGATAATGCTATTAGTGCGACTAAGTTAGAAAAAAGGTTACAACTTGATAAGCGGTTATTATCATTAACTTTAACTAAGTTAGAGCGCAATGGTTATATTGAACGAGTTAGTTTAAATATTGATAAACGGAAAAAGTATATTGAATTAACGATTGAAGCGTTAGAAATTGCTGAAGATTTAAGGGCCATTGAAGTCGAATTAAATGATGTTATGATAGAACAGCTAAATAATAATTTGAGTTTTGAAGAAAATTTAACACTTTTAAGTGCGAGATTACAAGAATAAAATAAATTAAAGAGTAATCATAAATATTAAAAACAAAAAACAAAGTTAAAGGACTACTTTATTAAATATTTTGTTTGACACTTCGACTAATAAGTGTTACAATGTAGTGGTATCTAATAATACTTAGTAGTAAAAGGAGTAAAATGCAAATAAACACTGAAATGTTAAAGGGAATATTAGAAGGATGTGTTTTAGAAATAATTAATAAAGAAGAAACTTATGGTTATAATATAACTAAGCAATTGAATAACTTAGGTTTTGAAGATGTTGTTGATGGCACAGTTTATACGATTTTACTAAGATTTGAAAAGAGAAATTTAGTAGCAGTTAATAAAAAACCCTCAGCAGTAGGTCCGCCTCGTAAATTTTTTAAACTAACTACTTTAGGACAGCAAGAATTACAATTCTTTTGGAAAAAATGGGAATTTATTACCCAAAAATTAACAATTTTAAAGGAGGAAGATTAATGAATTTTATTGATCAAGTAACAGGAAATGATATAACTCGTCAGATGAAAAATTTTAATGATAGAGCAAGTAAATTAACGGAAGATTACCAACAGGTGTGGCAAGAAATTCAACAAGAGTTAATGAACTATACTGATTTAACAGGAAGAAATTTATTACCAGTTTATGATAATATTTTAAGTATGTTAGAAGAACATTCATTTAACAAGGTTAAAATTACAGAAGTATTTAATCAAGATATTAAAGAATTTTGTCAAGCAGTAGCTAAAGAAGAGGATTTAAGTTCATTTAAAGACAAACAGCGTAATAAACTAAACAAAACTATTCAAAAGAAATTAAATAAATAGGAGTGATATGAAAATTAATGAAATCTTAGTAGAAAAAAAAGCTTGGAAAGACCATATTAAAAGAATTAAAGCACTACCTAAAGATTACCAAACGGTTTATTATGAACTACAAAAATATTTATATAAAACAGCACCTGAAGAATTTCAAGAAGGTTTTGAATTATTGGTATATGTTGGTGAATTATTTGCTACAGGAGTTTTAGAAGGTAAAACAGTTGTAGAAATAACTGGAACTGACTACGCCAACTTTTGTGAGGAATTAGTTAAAGGATATCAAGCCGATATTAAATAAACTTTTTTTACTAGATGATAACATGAGTAAGCTATAATAAACTACAAGTTTTATTAACGGATGAACTAACCGATAATTTAGATAAATACAGTTAAAAAAGTAATGAAATTAGTGAAAAAGGTCCAAAAAGAACAAAATTTAACAATTATTTAAATAACCTCTGATAAAGAGATGGCGATTATGTTGATAAGATTATTGAAATATAAATTTAAGTATGTTTTAAAATGTATAAATGTAAATAAAAGAAGGTGAATATTTAGTATTCATCTTCTTTTATTTTGTTAAGTAACTTTTAATTAATTATTATAGCAAAATAAGTAAAAAGTTCTTAAAATAAATTGTATCCTACAAATAAAGTTAGGAGAAAACTTTCAACAAAACGATAATAATAGTATAATGAAAGGAGTACTATTATTATGCCCAAAGATTTATTAAAAATTCATAAACTTAACTTTATGAAATATAAACGAAGTCAAAATTGTAAAACCATTAAAAAAGACAGACCATGTATTATAATCCAAGTTAGTGCTGAGGGAATGTATTATGGGACAACAGCTTATATTGCAATTCCGCTAAGTAGTAATTATCATAAAAATTTAGAAAATTATCAAGTGAAGATTAGTACTAATCAAATAAGTTATGCTTTAATTTATAATTTTATGCTAGTAACCGCAGAAGAATTAAAGATATGGTATGATAAAGAGGGGAAAACATTAAGCATTAAACCAGAAGAATTAAAAAAAATAATTGATGTTAAAATCTATTTTAATATCATAGGAGGAAATATGTCATTAGAACATTATCAAAGGAAACCATATATATTAGAACTGATGGAAAGAATAGAGAAGAGTAATGAAGAATTAAAAGCAGACAATCAAGAATTAAAAGCAGATAATAAACAAATAAAAGCAGATAATCGAGACTATAATAGAGAATTAAATATAAAAATAGAAAAAATAAGTCAAATTAATGAAGAATTAAGAAAATCTAATAAAAAATTAAAAAAAGATAATCAAAAATTAAAACAAAAGATTCAAGAATTGAATAAAAATTCTTTAAAATAAAGCTTATCATAAAAATAAGTTTTTATAAAAATTGAAGAAATAATGTATAAAAACAAATATTTTTGCCAAAAGTAAAATTTAGAAGAAAAGAATAATTAAAAAAACTATGTCTTAATTGACATAGTTTTTTACTATTTTATTGATTAAATGTTATTTAGTTTAAATTTTTAAAAATATCTAATTTATCTAATTGCTCCCATGATAAATATTCATTGTTACCAAAATGACCATAAACCGAAGTTTGAGCATAGATTGGTTGTTTTAAATCTAACATTTTAATAATTCCTTTAGGAGATAAGTCAAAGTTATCATAAATTGCTTTAATAATTACTTTATCAGCAATGTTAGAAGTTCCAAATGTATCAATGGAAATAGAGATTGGTTTATTAATACCAATAGCATAAGATAATTGGATTTGACATTTTTTAGCAATTTTACTTCCTACAATATTTTTAGCAAGATAACGAGCAGCATAAGCAGCTGAACGATCGACTTTAGTATAATCCTTACCAGAAAAAGCTCCTCCACCGTGACAAGCTACTCCACCATAAGTATCAATAATAATTTTACGACCAGTTAAACCGGCATCTCCCATAGGACCACCAATAATAAATTTTCCAGTAGGATTAATTAAATATTTAGTATGTTCATCTAAATAATAATTAGGAATAATTGGTTTAATAACTTGTTCAATAATATCATGATGAATTTGTGTTTGGTCAATATCTTCTGAATGTTGGGCCGAAACAACAATTGTATCAATACGCAAAGGTTCATTATTTTCACCAAATTCAAAAGTAATTTGCGTTTTCCCATCAGGTCTTAAATACGGTAAAATTGCCTCTTTTCGAACTTTAGCTAATTGTTTAGCTAATTTGTGAGCATAAAAAATAGTAATTGGCATATAAGTTTCAGTTTCATCAGTTGCATAACCAAACATAATACCTTGATCACCGGCACCAATATCGCCATCTTGTAAATCAACTCCTTGAGAAATATCCGGAGATTGGACATCAATTGATACTAAAATTGAACAAGTTTGGGCATCAAAACCA
>JBKDZV010000035.1:0-9817 GCA_047971455.1 Mycoplasmatales bacterium
AATTTTAAATCTTGTAAAATTTCTTTTGTTTTAGTAGTAATTTTAATAATATAAGTTTTATTACTTTTTTTAAACTTCTTATTTTCTCGTAAAATTATTTGTTCGTTATACCCAGGATATTCTTTTTTTAAGATAATTAATGTTTCTCTAATCAAAGTTATATTAGAAGATTTTATTTCTAATATAATTTCATTATAAGCAAACTGAACTGTTCCTAAGGCTAATATTATTGCTGTTAGTCTTATCTTAAGTTCCGTAGTTGGAATTTTTATTAATTCATCTTTTACTAATCTTGAAAAACTAGCCATCCCAATTACCACGATCTCTTTCTACATGAATAATATTAACATCATAATTATTTTGATATTCTTGAGCTAGTTTTTGAATAAATGATACTGAACGATGTTTTCCACCAGTGCAGGCAACGGCTAAAGTCAAGGAGTTCTTATAAACTTTTTTATACCCTGGAATTGTTAAATCAATAATATTTTTAATATTATCATAAAGTTCTTTAGCTTCTTGAGAATTAAAAACAAAATTTTGAACTTCGGCTTCTAAACCTGTTTTATTTCTTAAATTTTTATCGTAATAAGGATTTGGTAAAAATCGTGTATCAAAAACAAAGTCTGTATGATAATACATTCCGTATTTAAAACCAAAAGAAATCAAATTAATTACAAATTCTTCATCTTCTTTTATATAAGTATTAAAAATCTTTTGAGCTTCTAAAGGAATTAAAGAAGTTGTGTTTAATACATAATCACTTTCTTTAATAAATTTTCTAGTTATTTTTTTTTCTTCTTCAATAGCTGTTTTAATATCTATCGGTTTAGCTGAATTTTCCATAAAAGGATGGTTTTTTCTTTTTTCATTATAGCGATTTATTAAAACTTCAGTCTTACAGGTTAAAAAAACTTGAATAATATTATAATCTTGATATTTATCTTTTATTTTCTTGACATCATTATATTTAATTTTATATTGTTCTTCTTCTTGAATGTTTAAAAAAATAGCAATTTTATTATTAGTTACAGTAGTTAATAAATTATCTAATGTAGCATAATAATCAATAGATTCCAAATCAGAAATTATTAAATAATCACTATCTAATAACTCTTGCATAATTGTTGAATTTCCACTACCACTAATCCCGCTTATTATTAAAAGTTTTTTAGACATTTAACCTCTCCTTTACTTTTTTATGTTATAATTTATGTTAGATTAAAAATTTTTAAGGACTAAATTTTATTATGAATTATTCAAAACAAATTAAATTTTATAAAGTATTAAGAACCATTTCATTTCTTCTTTTTATTATAACATTATTTTTTATTATTTTTAAACTATTTTTAAGCCTCTTCTTAGTTAACGTAATGTCTAGTGAAAAGTATAAAATAGATAAGCCAATGTCTTTTTTGGTAATAGGATCAGATTATCGTTCTGATACTTCTAATTTAAATTTCTCTGGGGCACGTGCTGATGCTTTAATTGTTGTTACTTTAACACCTTCTAATGCTCGTGGAAATATTGAAACTAATATTTTATCAATTCCTCGTGACACAATTAGTTATATTCCTTGTGGACCTAGTGAAGACTATTATGATAAAATTAATTCTTCATTAAATTATGGATTAGAAGAAAATGAAGATATTCAAGATGGAATTGATTGTACTGTTGAAGCTGTTGAATTTTTAATGAATATTGACATTGACTACTATGTAATGGCGACCTTTGAAGGAGTTATGGATTTAGTTGATAGTATTGGGGGAATCGAAGTTGATTCACCTTATAGCTTTTGTACACAAGATGAAGAGGGTCATGGTTATAATGAATCAGAAAATTTACGTTTAACTGTGGGAAATACAGTTTGTGATCAAACTGCTTTAGATGCTGGAGCGATAAGTTTTGAACAAGGAATCCAAAAGGTTGACGGTCAAGAAGCTTTAGCTTATGCTCGCCAAAGGTATTCATCTAGTGATTATGAACGAAATATTCGACAACAGCAAGTAATTACAGGAATTGTTAAAAAAGTTATTAAAGATCCAACTAAATATGCTGATAATTTTGTTAAAGTATTTATGGATGATTTTTATACTAATATTAAAACAACTGATTTATGGAATTATATTAACTTTACAACAACGTTATTTAACAATATTTCCGTAAACTTGTCTAATAATATTCCAGTATATGTTGATGTTAAAACTTCAGCTTACGAAAATGAACAAGCTTATATTGAAAATGGAGTTACAGGCAATAGTACTATGAATGCTAAATTGATGTCTGAATACTATGATGAAAATAATTTAGATAATTTTGAAATGGACACTTATATAACTAGAAATTATATTACAAAAGAATCTACTGGAGCAGCAACTAATTTGTTAAATGTTAGTTCAGAAGATGAAGATTCCACCCAAGAACTCGAACCAATCATTATTGAATTATCTTCATATTCAATTAGTTCAACGGATTATGCTGGAACAACTTATACTTATTTTGATTTTGATACTTTATATTATGCTTCTAACTTATTAAGAAAATCATATAATTTACCTATTACTGATCCAGAATATGATTATACAATTGTTGGTATTTGGGGTAATCAAAGTTATAGTTCTTCTTATACTCCTGATGATTCTTCAACGGAAACAACCAATGAACCAGAAGTTATTAACGAAAGTGATTGTTGGAGTAGTGGAATGTGTGGTGATGATTTCTCTGATATTTATAATTACTAATGGTAAACAAAATAAGAAGTCCAATTGGACTTCTTATTTTTATAAATGGGCTATAATTCTCTAGCTTGTTCTTTTATAGCAAAAGGTTCTTCTTGATTTATATAATCAAAATATAAAACTCCTTGTAAATGATCAAATTCATGTTGAAAGGCAATGGCATAAAATTCTTTAAATTTTTCGTGATACTTATTGCCTTCTTCGTCATAGTATTCTACTTCTATTTCCGCATTTCGGTGAACATAACCTTCTCTTTTTTCTGGAATAGATAAACATCCTTCGCCATTACTTAAATAAGATAATTCTTTTGACCTTTTAATAATTTTGGGATTTATATATTTTTCTACATAAATTTTATCATTTTCATCTTCATATAATAATAAAAAAATATTAAGATTATTACCTACTTGAGGAGCTGCTATTCCTACTGCTGGCTCTAAATTTTTTTGCTCTGATAATTGTTCATCATTTGATTCAATTAAGTATTTTTCCATTCTTTTAATTAAAGATTTTGTCGCATCGCTTAAGGGAAACTCTACATCTATTGATTTTTCTCGTAAAATAGGATTTCCTTCCTTAATTATTGTATCTCGATTTATTTCTAAAAAATTTAACATTTAAAACCTCCTAGTTTATATTTTTTAATATGCTTTTTAACTATTTTTGACTTCAATGGATCTAAGGTCTCTTGTAATATTTTATCAAATATTTCTTCACGATTGATAAATGTTATATTATTATATTTTTCTAACAAGCGTATTTCTTGTACATATTTAGGATTCTCCATAACTTTAATACAATTGGTATCAAAAACTAAAATTGCTAAAGTTAAATTATTTAATAATTGTTGAATGTAATTTATATTATACACATAACCTAAATCAATAATAACTTTATCATATTTTTGATAATTTATTTTTTTTAATTCTTTGAAATGTTTGATAACTTTATAATCAATACTAGTCTTTAAATCCATTAACTCTTGATATTCTATTAATGATTGTTTAACTTCTATAAATAGTACTTTTTTATTATTATAAGTATTTACTAAATTAATTAAGTAAGTAGTCATATATAACTTTCTATCTAATGCTAGTGCTAAAATAGTATTATCTAAAAATTTAAATTGCTCGTTGGATTTTTCTTTTTTTATTATTTTATCATTTTTTTGCTCATATTCGTTTATTTTTTGATCAAAATTATCATTTACGATATCTATTAACTTTATATTTAAATTCAGTTCTTGATATTTTTTGATATAAATTATAATTACTTCAATTTTATTTATTTTAAAAAATGTTAATACTTCATTTAAATTAGCTAATTTTAATAAACAAATTTCTTCAATATAGACAAATTTAATTTGATCTTTAAATATTTTATTAATTAAACTTTCAAAATTTTGGGCATCAAGATGTTTTTCAATAAAATATTCAAATTTTTTATTAGAAATTCTTAAAACTTTATATTTTAAATTTATTGTAATACAAACTCTTTTCATAATTCCCCCAAGATTATATTACGCTTTTAAATTTAATATATCTTATTACACTTAACTTTATCTAACTTTAGTTTTTTTAACATGATTTTTTTTAATATGATTTTTTTTTACTATTCTAACTTAAATAATTAAATTTTGACTTCTATTAGAAAATTGAGTTACTCTAACTTTATTTTTTCTTACTTTTTTATTGTTCCATTTAATTTTTTAGTAAAAGTTGCTAATCGAATATTTTTTGAATTAATCTTTTTAGTCTTGTTTGACATGTTTAGGCTCCCTTTTTATTAGTTTAAATTCTTCTAACTTAGCATAGTATTTTTCAAAATCTTGTTTAACATGCGTATTATCTAATTTTTTATTTTCAAAATTAACAATTCCTTTTACTTGTTTACCATCTTCATAATTAGCAACAACAATTCCTTTAAATTGAAAGTTTTCATAATTAGAATTATATTTATCATATTCAAAAACACGCCATTTTTTAATAACTGCTTGTTTAGCTAACTTCCCAGTTCTTCGACTTTTAGTTTCATAAATTATTTTATTATCAAAATCGATAATATCAGCTTCAATTTTAATTGTATTTAAAGCTATTACTCGATTTAAAGAATAATTACTGCTTAGTAAATTTTTTTGCTTTAAATATTCTACCGCCATGGCTTCTGCTTCATCACCTTCTTTAACTAAGCGATTGATTGAACGCTCAAAAATAAAATAAGCTTTTTCAAAGCCATATTTTTTAGTCTTTTCTTCATCCATTGCTTCAACAATACTTTTACGATATTTTTTTATATAAGGTTTTTTCATTTTCTTAAGTTTTCCTTTTTGTTATTTTAAAAATTACAAATATTATAATTATCATACAGATTATTAAATTTAATTGAAAATCTTGTTTATTTGTCAAGGTTATTACACCTAATGCTATAACAATTTCTAAAATCATAGCTGGTATTTTCCCTAAAGTTGAGGCTATTGTAAAATGTTTTAAATCTATTGTAGAAATTGCTGCCCCATAAGTAACGATACCTGAAGGCATATAAGGGAAAAGCCGAAATGCAATAATATAGCTATATTGCTTAAGTACATTTGTATTATTCATTATAGCATTTATCTTAGGATATTTTTGTAAAATATTTAAAGAAATTTGTTTGAATCCTCGACGATATAACCAAAAAGAAATACTAGCTCCTAAGACTTCTCCTGTTAAAGATATAAAAAATCCTAAGCTTAATCCAAATGTATTAACATTAAAAATAGTAATAAAAATACTAGGAATAACCCCTAGTATTGCAATAATAATATTTAAAATAATACTTATAATAGCAATGATTATCATTTTAAATATTTTCTATTTTATCTAAAATTTCTTGATAGATATCAGTTGCTATTTGCGTTGATTTTTCAATTGATTCTGAACTTATTGATACATAAACCTTTAATTTAGGTTCTGTTCCACTTGGACGGAAAACCAACCACCCTAAATCTTGTAAGTAATATTTGATAACATCAGCTTTAGGTAAATCGCCTTGTTTTTCATTATAATCTATTTTTTGGACTACTTGATAGTTACAAAATGCTTGAATATCTTGTTCTTGATAATATTTCATAACTTTTTTAATTTTTTCCATACCTGATGTTCCAGTTAAAGATATTGAATTGGTTACTTCATAATTATAACCATATTGTTTGTAAATCGCATTCATAACCTCTTGTAAATCTAGGTTTTGGTCTTTATAGTACTGAGTCATTTGGGCAATTAATAATGATGATTGAATTGCATCTTTATCTCGTACACAGTCATTAATTAAATAACCATAACTTTCTTCATAACCAAAGACAAAATCTTGTTTAGAATTATTTTCTATTTTTTCACCAATAAATTTAAAGCCAGTTAATGTTTCTTCGACTGTTAGTCCTTGAGCTTTAGCAATATTAGCTCCTAATTCTCCGGTTACTATTGTTTTGTAAATTGTTCCAGTAGTTAAATTATCTCTTTTAATTAAATAATCAATTAATAATGTTCCAGTTTGATTACCAGAAAAAGCAACATACTTACCTTGTTTATTTTTAAACATAATCCCTAAACGATCACCATCAGGATCATTTGCTATAATTAAATCCGCATCTACTTTTTGAGCGTAGTCTAAGGCTAATTCATAAGCTTGAGCATCTTCAGGGTTAGCACTTTTAGTATTAGAAAAATTTCCATCTGGTATCATTTGTTCAGTTACTTCTATTAGATTAGTAAAACCAAAATGCTTAAAGGCTTTAGGCACTATTTTATAGGTTGTTCCATGTTCAGGGGTAAAAACAATTTTTAACTTTTTAACTTTTTTTTCTTTCATTACTGGTTCAATACTTTTAAAGTACTGTTCATCAAAACTTCCATCAACTATTTCTACCATTTGTTGTTCTTTTAAGGCTTTTAAAGTTGTTATTTTTTCATCAAACACATAAGCTTGTTGATATACTTCTTTTATCATTAGCGCTGATTGTTCTAAATTTAGTTGTGCGCCTGTTTCATTATATACTTTATAACCATTATATTCTTTTGGATTATGTGAAGCTGTTATCATAATTCCTGCTTGACAATTATATGCTCTAACTAAATATGATAACATAGGAGTTGGCTTAATATCATCATAAATAACTGCTTTAATATTCTGTTCTGCTAAAATACTTATGATTAAATTAATAAATTCATCTGATTTTTGACGAGGATCTGAAGCGATAGCTACCTTTTTTTGCCCAGTATAATTTTTATTTAAATAAGCAATTAAACCTCGAGTTACTTTAGCAACATTATAGGTATTCATTTTCGCAGTTCCTACTCCTAAAACTCCTCTTAGTCCTCCTGTTCCAAAATCTAAGTTAGTACTAAAAGCTTTTACTTTTTCTGCTTCACCCATATTATTTAGTTCACTTAACATTTCTTCATCTTTGACATTTTCCAACCACTGTTTATATTGTTGTTCAATAAACATTTTATCACTCATATTCCCTCCTTAATTACTACATTATATAATATTATAACATAATTTATATACTTACGAAATAAGAAAAAACATTATTTTGTTTGAATATCAAACTTTTTTTTGTTATACTATGTAAATAATTTAAAAAGGAGTAGTATGAATAAAAATTTGAAGATAGTTTTAACTAGTATAGTTGTTATTGTCGTTGTTATTATAGGAGTTAATGTTTATGCAGCAGTCACTTCTAATGTAGAGTTAATTGCCGCTAGCGAACCATTAGCTGCTGATGATTTTGAAATAACAGTTGATGATGCTTATAATGCAGAGTTTACTAAAATTCCCATCTTGGATTATGCGTTTGATAAATATTTAGCTATTGATTTAACAATTAAAAATATTTCTGATCACGAACAAAAATTTATTGCTATTAAAAAGTTTTTCTTAGATGATGGAACAAATAATGCGCGCCATTTTTTAATTGATGAAAATCAAAAAAAATATTGGACAACACTAGATGCTGATGAAACTTTTGATATCACTTTAGTTTTCCCAGTTGATAATGCAACAGAGTATACATTGTTTTATAACAAATCTTTAAAAGCTAAAGATGATAAACAAGTTGGATTTACCATTGATGGAACTGATTTAAAAACTAAAAAAGTGGAACAAGTAGCAGAACATACCGAGTTAAATAAAGATACTACTGATGAAAGTACAACAAATAACGAAGATTCACAAAAGGAGACTAATGCTTAAATCTACATTAATTGGAATTGCTCTTGGGATAGTGGCTTTAATTATCATTGAGTTAGTTTTTGGGCTTACTTTTGTCGGAAAAGTAAAAGATGATTACCAAGATGACGTGGAATCAGTGGTTAATATTTTAGCTGCTGCTGATGAAGCTGTAATTCAACCCGATCAAATTATTTCTGGATTACTAAGTTCAGAAGATTTTCAAGAGTTTATTGAAAAAGGTATTGCTAAAGGATGGTGGACTGCTGACTTTATCATTCAATTTACCTTTGATGATGTACTGCCAGTCAGAGCAAAGGAATTTAAATTTATTATTAATACAGTTAAAGAAAGTGAAACCGGACAAAAACTTACTGAATTAATTCCACAATTAAAAGACTTGATTGTTAAGATTAAACCAATTATTCAAAAAATTATTCAAAGTTTAAATTCTGAACAATTAGCTAATTTAATTGCTAAATTAGCTGCTTTAAAAGCTAAAATCTTAAGTTTAGACTTATCACAATTACAAGCTTTAGTAAATAAATTAGCAAATATTTTAGAACAATTACAAGCATTAATTCCTAAAATTAAAACCGGAATTGCTGAACTTAATAAACTAGTCGTTAAAGTTCAAGCTTTAATTAAAAAATTAAATCAAATTACTAATTCAAGTACTGTACAAACTATTAAAAAATTAATTCAAGCTTACAAAAACGGAACATTAGACGATATTATTAAAGATAAAATTATTAATTCTGATATTGGTCAAAAATTAAGTAATCTTATTAATAATCTTAACACTCTTACTTGGGATGATGTTAAACAATTTATTTTACAAGCTGTAGCAGATTCTTCTTTAGGCGAAAAAATTAAAGAAATTATTGATAAAGTTAATAGTACTGTTGATGATGTCCAAGCTTTAATTGACAAATTATTAACTAATGTTGAAGAGGATTTTGATTTTAATACAGTAGCTAATGAAAATGGCAAAGTTGTTTTACCAGATGGTACACAAATAAGTGCTAGACTATTAAATGCTTTAGATCTTGAAATCACCTATACTTACGATAATAAAGGAACTAAATTAAACATTAAAGATGACACCTTAGTAATTAATCAAATTGCTATTGGCTTAGAAGCCATTGGTAATAAAATTTATCTAGGAAGTGGAGTTCTTAGCGATAAAATAATAACTGGTAAAAATTGCATTACACTTAATACAATGATTCCTATCGTTAATTCAACTATTTAACTTTAGATAACTAGACTTCTAAATTTAGAAGTCTTTTTTTTATGAAATATAAAACTTGGAATTAATGAATTAATATATTTAGTACTCTAACTAGCCAA
This sequence comes from Mycoplasmatales bacterium, assembly GCA_047971455.1. Lineage (GTDB taxonomy): Bacteria > Bacillota_I > Bacilli_A > UBA3375 > UBA3375 > JBKDZV01. The sequence goes on from JBKDZV010000035.1 coordinate 9,300, forward strand.
ACATAAAAATATGATAATATATAATAAAAGTATTACCATACATAAAAATATGATAATATATAATAAAAGTATTACCATAGAGTGATAAACTGTTAGTGGATAAGTTCCTCCAATTGCTTCTCGTAATAGATTAATATCATTAGTAGAAGGTAATAGGCGATTTATCATTTGAAAACAAGAACTTGATACTTGAATTGGGAATTTTCCTCCACCACCAGAAATTAATAAAACTAGTAAAATAACCACTAAAGATTTTTCTGTCAAATTCATTAATTTCATTATATCTCCATAGTCTTTTTTTGTCCATGATGGATATCTAATATCTATTAGACATTATTTAAAAAAAAGTAAAGCTAAACTTTACTTTTCTAAACTATTTAGTTACTGAAGATAGGTATTATAACAAACTTATACTACTTTATATATTAGATTTATTTAATATGTAATAAGTTTAATTAAAAAAAGACAAACTCAATGTTTATCTTCTAATTTAACAAAATTTATGTTGTAAAATTTAT
>JBKDZV010000036.1:0-43874 GCA_047971455.1 Mycoplasmatales bacterium
TATATAAAGAAGAATATATAGATCCGGCAAGTAAATTTTTATTAGCTAATGAAGATGTTTTAACATTAGAATATGATTATTTAAATAAACATTATAATAAAACCAATAATAGTCTTGCTTATGCTGATGATATAAGTATGTATGAAAATTCTTTTGATACAAAAATTATACTTAAATATTGGGACAAAGAAATAACAGATAAATTAAAGAAATATCAAATATATCAAAAATTGATTAATAAGTATTTAAGAAAAAAATTTCCTAATTATCTAATAAATTATTTATATTATTATCAACTGTTAGAACAACAGAAATTTCAAGAAGTGTATGTTGTTGGTCCTTATCGCCCATATATATATGCCGCGGCTTCAAACTTAAAAATTCCTAAGTTTGAGATACAATATGCTGCTATTATCAATAATCATCCAGCATATTTTGATGTAACACCTCATAAAAAAGATTTACCTGATAAAATAATAGTCTATGATAAAGTTTGGAAAAATAACTTGAAAAACTATATAAAAGATAAAAATAACATAATTTTAAAAAGTAATAAGTATTTTGATGAAAATATAAAAAATCTTCAAAGTAATATAGATAATAAAGAAAATCAAATATTATTTGTATCACAAGGAACAATTGGTAATAAGATAGGAGAAGCAGCTTTTCAGTATGCTCTTAAAAATCCATCTAAAAAAGTAATATATCGATTACATCCTCATGAAACAAAAGATACAGAAAAAGTTTACATTAAATTAAAAGATCTAAAAAATGTACAAATACATTCTAAAGATGATGGAACGGTCTATGATAGTATGAAAAGAGCAAATAAAATAATTGGAGTTTATTCAAGTGTATTATATGAAGCTTATACGCTTGAAAAAAAAGTATATATTTTAAAACTTCCTGGATATTCATATATGAATAATTTTATTGAAGAAAATAAAATGAAATTAATAAAAAGCACAAAGGAGATATAAATTGAAAATATTAGGAATTATTGAAATGGAACAAAAACAAGAAAAATTACCGAATCAATATATGCTCTATGTTAATAAAAAGCCTCTTATATTTCATACGTTAGATTTAGCACAACATTTTTGTGATAAGATTGTAATAAAAACTAGTAATGAAGATTATAAAAGAATAATTTTAACTGATTATAAAAATATAAATATAGATAATGTGATAGATGAAAGAAAATATGATTTAGTTATTAATTTTAACCCCCTTTATCCTTTAATAGAAAAAAAAACTATTCAATATTTAATTAATAAAAGTCAAACTAATAATAAAGTAATATTAAAAGAGTTTAATAAACAAGATGTTTTTAATTATTACTTAATTAACAAAAATATTAATTCAAACGAAAAATTTATTTACACACTTGATGAAAGAGAAAGTTTAAGTGCTAAAAGTCAAACTAGTTTAACTAATATAATTGGAAATATTTATTTTAATTATCAATTAAGAGAGAAAAATCTAAAAGAAAAATATAAAAAAGATATAAATTCAGTGCATATTAATCAGGCTAATCTATTTATTGGAGATTCAAGAATTCAAGGATTAGTATTATATGATTATAATATTTTATGTTTTCCTGGAATAACATTAAATACTTTGGTTAATAACATCAGTTTTTTAGGATCTAAAAAATATAATAATATAATAATATCTTTAGGAATTAATGATATAATTACTAAGTATGATAAGAAAGATATTAAAAATAGTTTTAAAAAACTCAATACTATAATAAGTTATAAAAATATGTATATTGTTGAAATAATATATCCACTTTACTCATTTTCTGTTGATAATAGTGAATTAGATGAAATAAATATATTTTTAAATGAGTTTTGTATAAATAATGATATAAAATTAATAAAAGTTAATAATATTTTATGTGATAATAATCAATTAAAATATAAATATTCAGAAGATGGTATTCATTTAAATAAAAAAGGTAAAATTAAATTACAAGAAGTTATAATAAATAAATTGAAAAGAGATAAGAGATAAAATGGCTATATACATATTAACAACTAGTATTTTTGGAGGAAGTGGACTTGATAAAAGTGTTACTCAAACTGCTAACTTACTGACAGAACATAATGAAAATGTAATGATTGTTACATTTAGTAAATTAAAAAATAGTAACAAATTTGCTAAACCTCAAAAATTTCCATTAAATAAAAATATAAAAACATTAAATATTAATAGTATTAATGTAGATTATCATCATAAAATAGAAAAAAGTTTTAAGAATGTTGTAACTATAAATCATCAGTTTTATAAAATCAAGATAAATGAATTTGATATTGAAAAAATCAAAAAATTTAATAATACTATTACTAAAGAAGATTTTATTATATTTGCAACACCGATTATAAGTAGGATATTTAATGAAGCTAATATAAAACCAAATACTAAAACAATGTTACAAATACATAGTAATTATGAAGAAGATTTGGCTAATCAAAATGAATTGCTTAAAAGTCTTAATATTATTGATTTTTTACAACCTGTTAGTTATGAAATGGTTAAATTTTTACAAAAAATAACTAAATTTGAAAGTAATAAAATTATTCCGATATATAATATTTTAAAAATAAAAGAAGAATATCCTGAAATAGAAGATAATAAATTAATTAAACGAATTTCAATTATTGGAAGTATCCAAGAAAGAAAAAATCAATTAGAAGCTTTAAAAGCTATAAATGAATTAAAAAATTATGATATAAAACTATGTATTTGGGGAATTGCGACAAATAAAGAATACTATGAAAAAATTATAGAATATATCAAGATTAACAATCTATCCACCAAAGTAGAATTTTGTGGTTTTGGTAATGAAGAGGAAATATTCAATAGTAGTGATATAATTATAGCAACATCAACAAACGAAGGATTTAATTACACTTTATTAGAAGGTTTATATTGGGGGAAACCATTAGTTTCATATAACTTTTTATATGGACCAAATGAAATGATAGAAGATGATTATAATGGTTATTTGGTAGAAGTTGGTGATTACAAATCATTAAGTAAAAAATTAGAATTATTGATAACTAATAGCTCGCTATATAATACATTTGGAAAAAATAGCCAAAAAAAATTTAAGGAAAATTTTGAAAGTCAAAAAATATTTTTACAATATAAAAATATAATAAAAAATAATGGAGAAAAAGTAAAAGAGACTGATTATTATACTCAAAAAAATACTGTTTTTGGTAAATTACCAAAAATTAATCAAAAACGTAAAAAGTATTTATTAGTTGATAAATGTGAATTTTCTTATCAATTAAATTTAGAAAAAAACTATATACAAAATTATACAAAATTAAAAGCATATTATATAACTAAAAAGATATCAAAAGATATCCCATTTATACTAGAAAATGGAGTAATAAAATTTAACATAAACTTGTACTATCAAAATAAACGAAGAATTGTTTTTTATTTAGAAGATGATAATGAAAATCAATATTATTTATTTAGAATAACCAAAAAGAGTAATTTAGAAATTAATTTTTTTGAAAAAAATTTAAATATTATTAATCAAGAAATAATAATTAATAATATTGGAATGAGTATTATATCGGGGAATAATCAGATACAAAAAATAGAGAGTTTAACAGGAGAAAACTTAGACTTTACTGATAGCAGTGTAAGATATAATGAACAAGTTATTGTTCCAGGGATACAATTAAATAAAGTAAGAGAAAAATTAAAAATAACTTATATAAATCATCAAGTTCAAAAATATAATATTACAGTACAACAAGTAAGTTACGATTATGTAATAACCGCTTTAAAAAATTTAGAAGAAAAGTATGATTTATACAATTTAACAATAGATAACATTTATATTTGGGAAATTATTAGACCCAATATTGAAATTTTATTTGCTAAAAAATTAACAATTTTCAAAGAAGAAAAAATGGAGCAAAAAGTTGATATTAATTTAAAAAATTTACAAACTAAAAATTTACAAGGGAAAAATAATAAAGTCTTAATTAATTACTCAACTAACGATAAGTTAGAATACTTTTTTGAAAATAAAGAATTAGATATTGTTTGTAGTTCTTTAGAATTATATGCTAAAATTCAAGATAATAGTAGGGTTTATTATGAAGAAGTAGAAGAGACAGTGAAAATTAAAGAAACAGATACAGTTAATAATTTAGATTTAATATTAAAAGAATTAGTAGATGATTATTGGGGTACAGAAATATTAGGAAGATTAGCAAAATTCAAAAGAGAATATTTACATTGGAATAAAGTGTTTAAAAAATATCATTATAATGAAGTTTTAATAGTATCATCAATCTGGAATCCCGGAATTATAAAAGCAGCAAAAGATAATAATATAAAAACAGCCGAAGTTCAATACGCATTAGCAACTAAGAATCATTTAAATTATGGATTAGATTATAAAAAAAGGCATTACTATACAGATAAGATGTACATTTGGGATAAATTATGGAAAATAGATAATAAATTTTCTCCTAAATTAGAAACATATTATGCTTATAAATATTTAGACAGTTTAAAAAAAGTAAAAGAAGATATTGATATTGTAATAATTGGCCAGCATTTAATAACAGAAAAAATTATTGAATATTTAATTATTAATAAAATAGGAGTAGGGAAAAAAGTAGTATACTGCGCACATCCCAAGGAAAAAACTAATTTGAAGAACTTACCAGTCAATTTCTCAATTGTTTATGGAGATACATTACAGTATGTTATGCGTGCTAAAGAAGTAATAGGAGTATTTTCAACTACATTATATGAGGCTAATTACTTAGGGAAAAAAGTAAAAATTTTAAAAATCCCTAGTTATGAAATAATAATTGATAAAAAGTCACAAGGTAGATTTGAATTTATATAAAAAAGAATAATTTTAATATTAGTAAAACATAATATTTTAGATATTAAAAATTTAAAAAATTTATTTATTTAACGAAGATTAATAAGATAATAAAAAGAAATAAATCAAGTTAATGATTTATATAAGGAGATAAAGTATGACACAAAAAAGCAAATCGATAATAATAGTAACTATTACTATATTAAGTAATAAAGAAAAAATAATAACTACATACAAAGATTTACAACAAGACGGAATTAATTTATTATTAACTTATTATAAGGAAAGCAATTATATATTTTTAAACTCTTATAAAAAATTAAATCTCTTAAATACTAATTATTTATCAGAGTATATAGCATTTTATACTGATGATCCTTTAAAATATGAATTACGGTAAAAGGTAAAACAAAAGAAGAAAATTTTACTTATCAAGAGATAAATATCAAAAAGGAGATATTTATATGCCAATTATTGGGTTATATGCTAACATAATAACCCAATAACAGTTAAAATTACAACTGAAAGTGGTCAAACACAAACGGAAATATTTGAAGTTGATACTACTCCTTTAAATATCCCCAAAGAATATACAACGATGAGTGTTGAAAAAGATAGTAATAAGTATGATGAAATAATGAATGATAATTGGATAATAAACTCTAATATGATGGCTTATGATAAAGTCGGTGACTTAAGAATGTATGGTTTAGCAGATGGTTATAATTGGATTACTAATTTTACTAAAATTATAAATGATAAGCTAATAATAGGAGATACTGATATTGATGGAATATATTATACTAGTTACCTTTATGATGTTGATTTAATGGGGAGAATAAAAAATCAGATTGTTGCTCCAAAAGGATATGGATTTCATCATGATGGTGTTAGTGATGGGGAAAACTATTATTTTTTAGGAAATGATGAAAATTCTAAAAGTACAAAATATAAGGAAAGTTTGATATTTAAGTATGATAAAAACTTTAACTATAAAAAGACTTATGATATAGGAAGCCTTTTCACAGGAGAAGAAGAAGTTTTAATGAATTCTACTAAAGATGATATACATTTAAATTCAATTGACTATCTTCAAGCAGAAAATCAATTAGTATTAAGTTCTCGTTCAACAAGTGATATTTATTCTTATGATTTAGATACTAATAAAATTGAATGGATAGTAGGGAATCAAACTAAAGAAACGAATGAAGAGTTTAAAGAAAAATATTTAACTATTAAGAATCTTAACGAATTAGAATATACCTCAGGACAACATAGCGCATTTATTGCTAAGACTGCTTCAGTAAGTTAGAAAAAAAATTAAGTGAAGAATCTGATAAGCCTACCAAAGAAATAAATACAGAATATTGTATTTCTCAAAGATCAGAAACTTATATGTATTTAATAGATTTGAATAGTAAAACTGTAACAATAATAAATAAATATACAATAGATTCAGCAAGTTCATATGTATCTGATATTATGGAATTTGGTGAAAATTATATTGTTGGAGCCTCACTTGCTAACACTGCTTATTTATTAGATAAGAACTTTGAAGAAATAGGCAAAGTGAGTTATAATGCTGTGCCAAAAGGTGGAATTTTTGATCAACCTTATCGTATAAATGTATTAACACAAGAACAAATAAAAGAGTTATTAAAAGCTTAGGAGAATTATGAAGAATATTTGTATAATACCGGCACGTAGTGGGTCAAAAGGTTTGAAAAATAAAAATATGCTATATTTAGATGGAAAGCCTATGATATTTTATACAATAGAAGCTGCTATTAAATCTAAAATATTTGAAAAATCTGATATTTATGTATCGACTGATTCTAAACAATATTTAGAGATAATAAAAACGTTGGGTGTAAAAGTAGTCTTAAGAGATACAACATTAGCTTCAGATACTGCAACAACAAAAGATGTAGTTATTGACTTCTTAAAGTCTTTTAAAGAGGATAATTTTGCTTTATGTTTATTGCAACCGACATCACCTAAAAGAACAAGTGAAAATTTGTTAAAGGCGTATGAAATATTTCAAGAATTTAAAAATCCAGTGGTTTCAGTAACAGAATCAGATAAATCTTTAAGATTATTTACAACTATTGATAAAAAAGGAACTATTTCTACGCTTGAAAATGTAGATAAAGGTTATCGTAGACAAACGGAAGAAAAAATGTATCTACCAAATGGAGCAATTTTTATAACTACTAAAAAAGATTATTTAACTAATGAAACTTTTTTTACAGCTAAAACAAGACCATATATAATGGAAGATGAACATAGTATCGATGTAGATAATAAAAAAGATTTTATTAATATTTTGGGAATAAATTATTTTAATCATCATAAAAGATATGAAAAAATAGAGCCCGAATACATTGAAAAAATAACTAAATTTAAAAGTATGAAAGAAAGTGCTATAATTGGAGATTCAATATTATATAATTTAAAAATAAAAAATATAGATAATCATACAGTTCCAGGAATAACTTTAAAAACTTATTTAAAAAATATTAAAGAATATTTAAAAGATAAAAAATTAAAGCGTGTTATTATTCACTTAGGAGTAAATGATTTAAAAAATGGCACAACTATCAAAGGGATAGAGCAAGATTATTTAAAATTAATTGATATCTTAAGAAAAAATAATGTTAAAATATATTTATCAAAAATATTATATACATTATATAGATATGAATTTGATAACAGTGATATAAAGCAAGTGAATGATTTTATAGAAAAACTCAAAAAAAATAAGGATATTCAAATAGTTGACTTGAATAAATATATAACACAAGAGCAAAAGTTAAAGTTTGAATTTACAAGTGATGGTTTACATTTAAATCAAAATGGGGTAATTGAAATTGAAAAAGTTATAGAAGAAATTATAAATAATTAAATAAAACATGTTAAAAAAAAGGAGAAAAGTGAATAATAAAACATATATTATAGCAGAAATAGGATGTAATCATAATGGAGATTTTGAATTAGCAAAAAAAATGGTTGATGTTGCTGTTGATTGTGGGGTTGATGCTGTTAAGTTTCAAACATTTAAAGCCGATAAATTAATATCAAAATATGCTCCAAAAGCAGAATATCAAAAGAAAACAACTGGTGAAGAAGAATCACAGTTAGAAATGACTAAAAAATTAGAATTATCATTTAATGAATATTTAGAAATTGCTGAATATACTAAGGAAAAAGGAGTAGACGTATTTTCAACTCCTTTTGATGATGAATCATTAGATTTTTTAATATCAACAAATATGGCAATCTATAAAATTCCTTCAGGAGAAATAACTAATCTACCTTATTTAGAAAAAATAGGTAAATTAAATAAAAAAGTAATTATTTCTACTGGAATGGCTGTTATGAGTGAAATAAAAAGGGCAGTAAATATTTTAGAAGAAAATGGAACAAAAGATATAACAATTTTACATTGTACGACAGAATATCCTACACAAGATCAAGATTTGAATTTAAATGTTATTAAAACTTTACAAAAGGAATTTCCTAATAATGATATCGGATACTCAGATCATTCAATAGGATATGAAGTTCCAACTGTTGCCACAGCTTTGGGATGCACAGTATTAGAAAAACATTTTACATTAGATAATAATATGCCTGGTCCTGACCATAAAGCAAGTGCTAATCCAGACATTTTAAAAAGATTAGTATCAGGAGTTAGAAAAATAGAAAAAGCAATGGGTCACTATGAAAAGATACCGGCTGAAGTAGAAATAAATAATAAAATTGTTGCTAGAAAATCAATCGTTGCTAAAAAAAATATAGCTAAAGGAGAAAAATTCACATTAGATAACATAACTGTTAAAAGACCTGGAAATGGAATAAGTCCAATGGAATGGTACAATATATTAGGACAAAGTTCTGAACAAGAATTTACAGAAGATCAATTAATTAGTCACAGTAAATTTGATAATCAATAAAGGAGAAAATATGTATCAAGTTATTTTAGTAACAGGTTCTCGAGCAGAGTATGGTATAATGAAAAATTTAATAAAACAATTAAGAAATAGTAATGATATTGAATTAAAACTTGTTGTTTGTGCCATGCATTTAGAAAAAAAATATGGATATACTTATAAAGAAATAGAAAATGATGGATTTAAAATTGATTTAAAAGTTCCAATGAATATAATAAATACGGAAGATAATACAATTTTAAAAGCTATGAGTATTTTACAAACAAAACTGGCTGATTATTATAAGGAAAATAAATTTGATTTAACAATTATTTTAGGTGATAGATATGAAATGCTATCAGTAGTTAATGCTTCAGTAATTAATAAAGTTCCGATATGCCATTTACATGGTGGAGAAAAAACATTAGGGAATTATGATGAGTTTATAAGACATAGTATAACTAAAATGTCACACATACATTTAGTTTCAACACAGGAATATAAAAATCGAGTTCTCCAATTAGGAGAAGAACCGAATAAAGTATATAATATAGGATCTTTAGGTGTTGAAAATGTCTTGCAAACCAAATTCTTAGATAAAAAGAGTTTACAAGAAAAATTAGGATGTAAAACCTTAAGTAATTATTTTGTTGTATTATTTCATCCTGTTACATTAGAAGGAAATGTAGAGTTACAAACAAAAGAGTTATTAAAAGCTTTGACAGTATATAAAAATAAATATAATTTTATTTTTATTGGTGGAAATTCAGACAGTGGAAGTGATAAAATTTTAGATTTAATTAATGATTTTGTAATAGATAATGAAAATAGTTACTTGTTTAAATCATTAAGTACTAATGTTTATCATTCGTTATTAAAATATTCTCAAGGTTTAATAGGTAATTCATCTTCAGGAATTATTGAAGTTCCTTCACTTAACAAATATACTTTAAATATAGGTAATAGACAAGAAGGAAGAGTAAAAGGAAATAGTATTGTTGATGTGAAACCTACATGTAAAGAAATAGAAGCTGGAATAGATAAATTATTAAATAGTAATATTATAAATATAAGTAATCCTTATTATCAAGAATTAGCATCAAAAAATGCTTATAATATAATTTTAAAAGAGTTAAAACAAGGAATATCAATCAAAAAAGTATTTAAGGATTTATAATGAATAAAAAAATAACGGTAAATCAAGTATTATTTATATTATTTTTAGTTGTATGTATTGTTGGATATATTGGATATGTTTATTATTACTTAAACATTAAAGAAAATTTAGAAGCAAAAGAAGAAGTATCTTTTGTAACAAAATCTACTTTAGAAAATATGTATGCAAATAGAAGTTGTGAAGCAAAAGATTATGAATATGAAAATTGTTATTTTTATATTGATGATTATAGTCCTGCTAAAATAGAAAAAAAAGTAGATAACATTAATGAAATATTACAAAAAAATAATGAAATAAAAGAGAATACTACTGATGAAGGATATACAGTTCTTATTGGAGATTCTATAACATATAATATTCAAAATTATATGGAACTTAATAAAAATATAATTGATATTGGGATACCAGGAGCAACAAGTTATGATATTTATAAAGAACTAAATGATATTTACTTTACTTTACCTACAAAAAATATTAAGAATGTTATCATAACTTTGGGAACAAATGATTTTGTTGTTGATGCCCAATATGATTATTATTCTTTAGAGTATACTGTTAGCATTATTAATGAAATAGTAAAACGAATAAAAGTTGATAATCCAAATATAAATATATATGTATTATCTACATTTGTTACGAATGAGGCTGTTAAATTAGAAATTATAGGAAATACATCAGAAAATATTAAAAAATTAGATGAATTACTAAAAAATAAATTAGTTCCCAATGCTGAATATATTAATCTTAATCCCTATTTGGAAGACAAAAATGGTAATTTAAAAGAAGAATACACAATAGATGGTCTTCATTTAAATAAAAAAGGATATGAGGCTATAATACCTGAATTAAATAAGAGAATAAATTATTAATAATAAATTGAGGTGGTAAAAAATACCAGAAAAGATAAAATATTGGAAAAATTTAGATAAATTAATTGAAGATGGCAGTGTAAAAAAGGAAAAAATAAGAGATATTACTAATAATTTTAAAAATATTATATTAGACCCTGTCTATAATAAAGAATACTTAAAGAATAAAAATAAACAATCAATAATTTTTTTAGAATATAAAATGAAAGTAATTTAGCTTAAGTATCAATAGTTGTAGTTATAAAAGTAGGTGTTATGTCTAAGATTTTAATAACAAAAAGAAAGGAATATATATAATGAAAAAGAAAATATTAATAGCAGTTTTACTATTTGTGTTAACAGGATGTGGGTCAGATAATATAGATACTAAAAAAAATGATGCTAATATTGAACATAGTGATGTTTATAATCAACAGATAGATTTAACTGAAAAATATCTAGAAGAAATTAAGGAAGATAACCCAACAATAGACAATCCTAAAATTATTATAAATCCATGGGGATTTAATAGTTTATCAGCTTATATTGCGTTTAATTATAGTGAGTCTGTATCATTTGAGTATGTTGTGCGTGGTAAAACTGAGAATACTGATTATACATTTGTTTCAGAAGAGTTATCTGACCAGGTTCTTATGCCAATAGTTGGATTATATTACGGATCTAATGAGGTGGATGTTAAAATAAAAGATAAGAATAATAAAGTAATTGAAACAAAGAATTTTAATATAGATACAACTAGTCAAGAAATTCCAGAAGACTTTTTAAAAGCAGATGTCAATATAAGCAGTGATAATTCTACTGAATTATTAGATAATAAAATTATATTATCAGCAGCTTATAGTGGATATGATATGGAAGGTGATTTACGATGTTATACAAATACAAGTAGAACTCAATATTATCATTATGATAACAATTCTATTTATACAGTAGATGATGAGAAAAATCCTTATTATATATATAAATCAGATATAATGGGAGTAATTAAAACAGAATATAATTTTCCTAAAAAATTAGAAGCACATCACGATTTTACTACTGATGATAAAGGAAATTTTTACGCTTTAGCAACTATTGATGATGAATTAGAAGGAGGATATCAAGAAGAAGGAAGTTCACAAAATGTAGAGACACAATGCGTATATTGGAATGATAAAACAGGAAAATTAAAAGGAACATTTGATATGCATAGTTTATTTGATGAAAATCCAATAGTAGCAAGTGGAGTAGAATTTGATCCACTTCATATTAATGCTATTGAATATAATAAGCAAACAAATGGGCTATTAATGTCCTCACAAGCCCAAAGTATGTTATTTGAATTAGATGCTGATACATTTGAAATTAATTGGATTATTGATGAACCAGAAGATGTTAAAGAATATAAGGAAAAAGTTTTATCTCCTATTGGAGAAATGATTTATACGTCAGGACAGCATAGCATAACTTTGAATACGAATCCTAAATATGAAAATTATCGTGGTGATAATAAGTTTGTTATAAGTGTATTTAATAATAATGTATGCAAAAATGAAGAAGGTGAAGAATATAAAACAGACCAAAAATCTGGTCCTTTTGAAAAACGAGATGTATGTAGCTATGCTGATGATGGAAAACATGAATATAGTGATTCCCAAATATTAGTCTATGGGATTGATTTAGATAAATTTACAGTTGAAACTCTAGATAATTTTGAATTACCTTATTATTCTCCAATAGTATCAAATGTTAGTTCTTTTGAGACAAATGATAGATATTACACTGTTTTTGAAGGAAAAAGTAGTACACCTACTTATCTAATATTAGATGAAAATGGAGATATTATCTATGAGATGGCTATACCAGCTATTGAGGGACGTAAAAATAATTATCGTGGAAAAGAAATCTCATTTGATAGGATAGAAACAACATTTCAATAAGATAATTAAGTTTAGGAAAATATAGGATAATTTTATTGAATTAATCACTAATTCATTTATAAAATTAGAATTTGAAAAATTTATAAGTTATTTCCTAATGAATGAGGAGAAATTGTTAAAAGTAGTAATCATATTGATTATACAATAAAAAATTTAAAAGAATATTGAAAGATAAAAATAGTGAATTTTATTCAGGAAATAATAACAATTTTCTGGATAATTTTCTTAAAGTTAGATTAATTCCTTTTTAATCTATATTTAATAGAACTAAGATATTTTGATAACAAATGTAAGTACACATTATAACACTAAGTAATGTAATACTCAGTATTATGCTCTAATTAATATTTAAAATTATTAAAAAAATTTAAAATGTAAATATTTGCTTTTAAAAGATTATTATGTTATTATATAGATATAATTTGGCTTTGATGAAAAAAGAAGGAAAATACTATAGGTAATTTAAAACGAAAGATAATTAGAATTTCTTTTATTTAGACATACCTATAAAATAAGATACTCTAAAATTTAATATTTAAATATATTCAAAGATTTTATGTGATATTTTATGATTAAAGGTAAATTATAATGATTTATATTATGTATTTCTAGTTTTTATGTCTTTTTTGTTTTATACCTTGTTTTACAACTTACATCGATATAACAATATGGATAGTAATCACAATTTGTGAGCTAAACCAATAAATAAGCAGAGTGGGTAAGCCCAAGCTCAGGTTATTTATTGGTTTTTTTATGGAAAGGTAAGTTATGAAAATACATAAGATTTTAAATAATAATTTTGTAATCATTATTACTACTTCAGGTGATGAACAAATAATTGGTGGTAAGGGAATTGCTTTTGGTAAAAGAGTAGGTGATTTAGTTGATTTAAAGATTATTAATAAAACTTTTGTTATACCAAGTAGCAAAAATAATGATATTACACAAAGATATGTTTCAGCTATTCCAATAGAGTATTTTGAAGTTGCAATTAATATTTTAAAAATGGCTAAAATAAAAATAGAAAAAACTATAAATGAGAGTGTGTGTTTATCAATCGCTGATCATATTTATGCCTGTATTCAAAGATATGAATGTAATATACATATTCCAAATTATATGTTATGGGAACTAAAAAAATTTTATATAGCGGAATATGAAGTTGGTAAATATGGACTTAGTTTAATTGAAAGAGAATTTGGAATTAGCTTAATGGATGATGAAGCAGGCTTTATCGCTGCCCATATAATTGATAGTGAACTTAAAAATTCTAATATAGAACAAGTGTATAAAACAGCTACCTTAATAAAAGATATAAGTAATATAGTAAAGTATTTTTTTAATATAAATTTTGATAATGATTCAATATATTATTATCGTTTTGTGACCCATCTAAAGTTTTTCGCTGGTAGATTGTTTAATGAATATATGTTTAACGAAAGTAGTGATGATCGACTTTATAAAATGATTAAAAAATCATATGTAAATTCATTTAATTGTACTTTGAAGATACAAGCGTATTTAGAACTTAATTATGTATATAAATTATCAAAGGAAGAAAAAGTATACTTAACTATTCATATCGAAAATGTAATTTATAAAGTCAAAAAATAAAAGTATGAATTATTAGGATAGTAACATTTAGTTGGCTAAACCTTCTATTCTTTAAAAATAGGAGGCCCTATGGCAAAATATACAGATTTAGTAAATGAAATACTTAAAAATATTGGCGGTAAGGAAAATATAATTTCCTTAACCCACTGTGTAACAAGACTTAGATTTAATCTAAAAGATGAAAGTCTAGCAAATGATGAGGTCTTAAAAAAAATGGATGGAATTGTTACAATTATGAAGACAGCTGGTCAGTATCAAGTAGTTATTGGTAATCATGTTCCAGATGTTTATAATGAATTTGTTAAAGTAGCTAATATAAATGCTGATACACAAGTTACAACTGCTAAAGATATGTCAATTATTGATAGGATAATTGATATTCTTTCGGGAATTATGCTTCCATCTATTGGAATACTTTGTGCTTCTGGTATAATAAAAGGATTTCAGGCCATGTTTGTAGCATTTGGAATAATGGATACGACAAGTGGTTGGTATACTCTATTTTATGCAATTGGTGATTCAATGTTTTATTTTTTCCCCGTAGTTTTAGGTTTTAATGCTGCTAAAAAATTTAAAATGAATCCTTATTTAGGTTTGATGATAGGGGCAATGCTTTGTTATCCTTCTATTAATGGACAAGAGTTAGTATTTTTTGGCCACTCCTTCACACTTACATATACAGCGACGGTTTTACCAGTAATTTTTATAGTAGCATTGGCAGCACCGATGGAGAGATTTTTTATTAAAGTACTATCTGATGTTATTAAAACATTTATGGTTCCAGTAGCAGTATTATGTATTTCAGTTCCATTAGGATATTTAATAATTGGACCAATTGCGAATTTAATATCAACATTATTAGGAATGCTTACAAGCACTATTTATGGACTTAGTCCGATACTTGCAGGAATATTCTTAGGATTCTTTTGGCAAGTATTTGTTATTTTAGGGATTCATATGGTAATTGTAATACCATCAGTAATAAATTTGACCGCGGGTAAACAAGATTACATCATGCCTTTATTTGCATCAGCAAGTTTTGCCCAAACTGGTATGGTATTTGCCATATGGTTAAAAACTAAAGACAAAAAATTGAAAAATATTGCGTTTCCCGCTTGGATATCTGGTATTTTTGGAGTAACAGAACCAGCAATTTATGGAGTAACATTACCTAGACGTAAATATTTTATTATTACATGTATTACTTCAGCATTAGCCGGAGCACTAGTAGGAGCTTTACATATTGCTAAATATACTATGGCAGGAATGGGAATATTTTACTATCCAGGTAATATAGGTTATAATGGAGAAACTTATTCATTTTTCTGGTTAATTGCTATAACTTTAGGTACAACTGTTATAACAGCAATTATTGGTTTACTTGTGTATAAAGATGATAGATTAGAAGAAGAAAAGGTAACTAAAGAGGAATTACTAAAACAGACAGAATCAATTACCACTCCAATAGAGGGTGAAGTAAAGCCATTAAATGTTATAGAAGATTCAGCCTTTTCTGAAGGATTATTGGGACAAGGAATAGCTATAAATCCAACCCAAGGAGTAGTATATGCTCCATTTGATAGTACCGTTGTAACTTTGTTCCCAACAAAACATGCGATTGGTTTGATATCTAATACTGGTTGTGAAATTTTAATACATATCGGAATGGATACAGTTAAATTAGAAGGAAAGTATTTTAAAAGTTATGTTGAGCAAAGTCAAGCAGTTAAAAAAGGAGATAAATTAATAGAATTTGATATTAAAGAAATCCAAAATTCAGGTTATAGTGTATTAACTCCAATTATTGTTACTAATACAAAAGATTATTTAGATATAGTAGCAGTAGCAGAAAACAAAGTAAAAATAAATGATGAAATTCTGAAAGTGATGGTGTAATTATGAACTTTCCTAAAAATTTTTTATGGGGTGGTGCAACCGCTGCTAACCAAGCAGAAGGAGGCTGGAATAAAGGAGGTCGTGGTCCTGCTAATTCGGATTATCTAACAAATGGAGCACGTACAATTCCAAGAAGATATACGGTAAAAATAACCGAAGATAATTATTATCCTAGTCATAAAGCAGTAGATATGTATACCCATTATAAAGAGGATATAGCTTTATTTGCGAAAATGGGATTTAAAATATATAGAATGAGTATTTCTTGGTCTAGACTATTTCCCCAAGGTACAGAGAAAAACCCTAATCTCGAGGGCGTAGAATTTTATAGAAGTTTATTTAAGGAATGTAAAAAATATAAAATAGAACCTTTAGTAACGATAAACCATTTTGAAAACCCATATAACTTATATAAAATAATTGGAGCATGGGATAGTAAAGAAATGATAGAGTATTATATGCGTTATTGTGAAGTTTTATTTACGGAATATAAAGATTTGGTAACTTATTGGTTAACTTTTAATGAAATTAATTTTATGACTTTACCACTTGGTTATCATGTACATGCTGGGAAACCCGTGAATTATGATAAAAAGTTTGGAGAATTTGTGGATCATGATATGAATCTTAATTATCAAGCATTACATCATATGTTAGTTGCTAGTGCTAAGGCAGTAATACTTGCTCATAAAATAAATCCTAAAAATAAAGTAGGATGTATGATTGCTGGAATGACTTCTTATCCTAGAACTTGTCATCCTGATGATATTATTGTAAATCAGCAGTCTATGAAAATGAGGAACTTTTTATGTGGTGATGTTCATGTGCGAGGAGAATATCCGAGTTTTGCCAAAAAATATTGGGAAAAAGAAAATATTAAGTTTGATATTCAAGAAGAGGATTTAAATATTTTAAAGACAGGTGTAGTAGATTTTTATTCCTTTAGTTATTATTCATCAATGTGTAAAAGTGAGAATCCTAAATATCAAGAAGTAACAGGTAATTTAACAATGGGACTAAAAAATCCTTATTTGGAAGCTAATGAATGGGGCTGGCAAATTGACCCACAAGGTCTTAGATATTATTTGAATGAAATTTATGGAAGATATCAAATTCCACTTATGATAGTTGAAAACGGGTTAGGATTTAATGATGAATTTATAGATAATACAGTACATGATGATTATCGCATTGAGTATTTATGTAAACATATTGAACAAATGGCTCTTGCTATAAATGAAGATGGTGTAAATTTAATTGGCTACACAATGTGGGGCTGTATTGATTTGGTAAGTGCTGGAACTGGAGAAATGAAAAAACGTTATGGTTTTATTTATGTAGATATGGATGATTTAGGTAATGGCTCACTTAAACGTTATCCAAAAGATAGTTTTTATTGGTATAAAAAAGTAATCGCTTCTAATGGAGAAGATTTATCATAAGGCATAAAAGTAATTTTAAAATATTAAGTATTTACTTTTATTTATTTTATTTTTTAATTTTATTGTCAGAAAATAAGTTTAATAAAGTGTACAAAGAAACTTACTTTTAAAAGTAAGTTTTCTTTTTGTAAATTATATGGAGTAGTTCAGGATAATTTTTTAAGATATTTTGATATAGTATAAATATAGAAAACTTAAAGAAAACAAGATAATATAAAGGGTATAAGTTAAAGACTATTAAGAATTTTACCGTTAAAAATGCAGTATAATTTATTATATTTTTGCACAGTTGCAAATAATTCAGGTATAATATAGTGTAAAATAAACTAAATTAGGAGATATGATATGAAAAATTTAATACCAACACCACATATTGAATTAGCAGATAAAAACAAAATTGCTAAAACTGTTTTAATGCCTGGTGATCCACTTCGTGCTAAATTTATTGCGGAGAAATATTTAGACAATATTGAACAATTTAATACTGTAAGAAATATGTTTGGCTATACAGGAACTTATAAAGGTAAAAAAATTTCAATTATGGGTTCAGGAATGGGAATGGCTTCAATTGGAATTTACTCTTATGAATTATTTGCTTTTTATGATGTAGAACATATTGTAAGAATAGGTTCAGCAGGAGCATATACTGCTGAATTAAATTTATATGATGTTGTTTTAGCCAAAAGTGCGTGGAGTGAATCAACTTTTGCTTCAATCGTTTTAGGAGAAGAAACAGCAGAATTAACATCATCTCAAGATTTGAATAAAAAGGTAATTCAAGCAGCAGAAAAATTAAATATTCCATTAATTCAAGGAACAGTTCACTCATCAGATGTCTTTTACCGTAAAAATTATGATGATTACAAACAAATTAATCAAGAACATAATTGTTTATGCGTAGAAATGGAATCATATGCTTTATTTGCTAATGCTAAGGCAACAGGTAAAAAAGCAACATGTTTAATAACTATTTCTGATAATTTAGTAACTAAAGAGGCAACAACCGCTAAAGAACGACAAGAAGCGTTCCATAATATGATGGAAATTGCTTTAAATGCTGAGTATTAATAGAGTAATTTATGAATATAATTGAAATAATAAATAAAAAAAAAGAGAAAAAAGAATTATCTAAATTAGAAATAGAATATTTTATTACTGAATATACAAAAGATAAGATACCAGATTATCAAATATCAGCCCTATTAATGACAATATACCTTAATGGTATGAGTAAAGAAGAAATGGTTAATTTAACTATCTCAATGATGAATAGTGGGCAAGTATTAACGTATGAAAGTTTAAATAAAGTTATTGTTGATAAACATTCAACAGGTGGAGTAGGCGATAAAACTTCATTAGTTTTAATTCCTTTACTAGCTTCTTTAGATTTTGCGGTATCAAAAATGAGCGGTAGAGGTTTAGGACATACTGGAGGCACAATTGATAAATTAGAATCATTTATTGATTTTAATGTAGAAAAAACAAAAGAAGAAATTTATCAGCAAATTCAAAATATTGGTTGTGTAATAGTAGGTCAAAGTGCTGAGATAGTACCAGCAGATAAAAAGTTATATGCTCTTCGTGATGTTACAGGAACGGTAAATTCAATTCCTTTAATTGCTTCTTCAATTATGTCGAAAAAGTTAGCTTTAGGAGCAGAAATTATTTTATTAGATGTTAAATATGGTAATGGTGCTTTTATGAAAACCTTTGCTGAAGCAGAAGTTTTGGCAAAAGCAATGATTGATATAGGGAATGGTATAGGTAAAAAAACAATTGCTTGTATAACTTCAATGGAGCAACCACTAGGGAAAAATATAGGAAATGTGTTAGAAGTCCAAGAAGCAATAGCAACACTACAAGGACAAGGTAATGAAGAATTAGCTCAGTTATGTATTGAACTTGCTAGTGAGTTTTTAATAATTCGGGATAATTTAACTAAAAAAGAAGCAAAAGAAAAAGTTAAAAATATTATAAAATTAGGAACAGCATATCCTAAATTTGAACAATTATTATTAAATCAAGGTGTAAAAAAAGAAAATTTAAATAAATTGGTCAAAGCTAAATATTCTTACGAATATAAAATAAAAGAAGAAGGTTATATTAAAGAAATAATTGCTGATAAAATAGGAACAGCTGCCATGTTATTAGGAGCAGGGAGAAAGACAAAAGAAGATTTAATTGATTTAAGTGTTGGTTTTGAATTTTTAAAAAAAGTTGGTGATTATGTAACCAAAGAAGAAACAATTATTTTAATTCATTATAATGATGAAATAAAATTAAAACAAAGTATCGAATTATTAAATAAAGCATATATTATAACTAAAAATGAAGTAAATAAGCCACAACTTATTGAAAAAATAATTAAATAAAGGACATTATGAAAAAATTTAAACGAATAATTACAATAGTTTTAGATTCTGTTGGTATAGGAGAAGCACCTGATGCTGCTAAATTTAATGATTTTGGAGTTGATACATTAGGAAATATTGCTAAAAAAGTTGGTTTAAATTTACCAAATTTAGAAAAAATGGGTTTAGGAAATATTGCCAAAATAAAAACAATTCAAGAAGTAGAAAATCCTTTAGCAAATTATGGTAAAATGCAAGAACAAGCTAATGGTAAAGATTCCATAGCTGGTCATTGGGAAATGATGGGAGTAACTATTAAGCAACCATTTAAAGTTTATATTGCTAATGGTTTTCCCCAAGAATTAGTTGATGAATTTTCCCGTTTGACTGGTCGAGATGTTTTAGCAAATAAAGAAGCTAACGGGATGCAAGTAATTAAAGAATATTATGATGAACATGTTAAAACAGGGGGATTCATTTTATATACGTCAGTTGATTCGACGTTTCAAATAGCTGCTCATGAAGATATTATCCCATTAGCCGAATTATACAAAGCTTGTGAAATAGCAAGGGAATTAACAAAGGACAAAAAATATAATGTAGCTCGAGTAATTGCTAGACCATTTATTGGAGAAAGTAAAGATAATTTTGAAAGAACAGCTAACCGCCATGATTATGCTTTAACCCCACCACAAAAAACAGTAATGCAAAACTTAGTAAAGCATAATATTGAGGTGACAGCAATTGGAAAAATTACAGATATTTATAATGGTGTGGGAATAACTAAAGCTATTAAAACCCAATCAAATATGGATGGGGTAGATAAAACAATTGAAGCTATTCAAAGTAATACTACTGGATTTATTTTTACTAATTTAGTAGATTTTGATTCTAAGTATGGACATCCCCGAGATGTAAGTGGTTATAAACAAGCTTTAGAAGACTTTGACCAAAGGTTACCACAAATATTAAATGTATTATCAGCAGATGATTTATTAATCTTAACCGCAGATCATGGAAATGATCCAACTTATCAAGGTAATGATCATACAAGAGAATATGTACCATTATTAGTTTATAATAAAAATTTACAAGGAAATAATAAATTAAAGTTACGTAAAACATTTGAAGACTTAGGTCAAACGATAGCTGATAATTTTGAAAGTGAAGGAACTCTTCATGGAAACAGTTTTCTAAATGAGTTGCAATAATAAGTTTATTAGAAGTGAAAATAATAATTAGTAAAATATTTTATAATTTACTAAACAAGAACTAATTAGTGGTTCTTGTTTTATTTATTAATAGATAATTATTAATTTAGTAGGATAGTATTAAGTAGTTAGATAAAGGAGAGAAATGGGACTTGTAAAGTTTAGATTATATTATTTTTTAGTAGCATCAGTTAATGGCGTGTTTGGAATGGCTATGCCACTTTATTATGGTGGATTAGGGTATTCACATACTCAATCGGCACTTTTAATGACAATACCTAGTTTAGTTATGTTATTACAGCCAGCTTGGGGAATTATTGTTGATAAGTATCAAAAACCAAAAGAAATAGCAATTTTTGGTTTAATTTCCTCGGCATTTATGTTAGTTCTTCTTATGTGGGTAGAAAGTTATTATTTAGTTTTGGTAATTATTTTTATTTATGCACTTTTAAAAATGCCAGTATGGTCCACAGTTGATAATATTATTGTTACTTATTGTATGAACAATAATAAATCTTATGGCACTTTAAGAGTTTTTGCCTCAGCTGCTTGGGGAAGTTCTCTTTTAATTTTCTTACCATTAATCAATATCTTTGGTTTTAAAGCTTATTTTTTAGCAAGTTTAATTATTAATTTACTTGTTGCTTACATTGTTTTAAAATTTCCGAATGATGTTAAACTTAAAGAAACAACTAATAATAATTTGACTTTTTCCCAAGGATTAATGGTTTTATTAAAGAGTAAAGAATTTTATTTTATTATTTTGTTTACGCTATTTTTTTCAGCAATGTTTGTAACTAACTTAGTTTATCAAAATATTTACTTAGAAGAATTACAGGTAAATAAAGTTGGGATTGCTTTAATTACTTTTTTAAGTATTTTACCAGAATTTTTCATTTTGCCAGTAATTGAAAAGTTTTTACATAAAAAAACGGCAATTTTTTGGTTAGTCTTTGCTTGTGTAATTTATTTAGTTAGATTTTTAGGAATTGCTATTTCTCATCAAGTTTGGATAGTAATTTTAATGGCTCCTTTACATGGAATTGGAATTTCTTTTTATATTCCAGTTTTTATCAAGTATTTAAAAATTTCTGTACCAGCTAATGTTTCAACAACAGCAATTACAATTAATGCTTTAATGGCAGCAATTAGTGGAATTATAATGAATGTTTTAGCTGGTAAAGTTTGGAATGAAGCAAGTGCTAATTATGTCTATTATTTAAATGTGTTGACAATAATTGCCGCCTTAATAGTTTTAATAATGTATCATCAGTATTTAAAAAGAGTAACAATAAGTATATAATAAAAAATTAGTTATATTATAATAGTAATAAAAAATTTAAGCTTAAAAGCTTTAAAATTTTAGTAAAGTAAAAGTATAATTTAGTTTATCAAATTGGAAGAAGTATAATGGAAAGTATAAAAAGAAAATTTAGTAATAAAAATTTGTATATAAAAAACGTTGGCTTAGCATTAAGTTTAATAATAGTATTTTATTTATTAGCCTTAGTATTTGGCTATATAATTGGGACTTCCGGTGGAGATTTTACTAATCAACATTTACTATTTTTAGATTATTTACGAGATAATTTTTGGTATTCCCATGATTTGTTTCCACAGCTTAATATGAATATGGGATTAAGTCAATCAATGGTAAGTTTATACTATCATGGATTATATAATCCTTTTATGATATTAATTTATTTTTTACCATTTAAGAACATTTTTATTAATATTCAAATCGTTTGGTTCTTAATCTTTATTTTGAATAGTTTATTTATGACTAAACTATTAAGTCTAAATAAAATAAACAATAAATTAAATACTATTTGTACTTTAATATTTTGTTTTTCAACCAGTATTATCTATCATATGTCATATCATATAATGTTTGTTTATTATCTTCCATTTTTTATTTTGAGTTTAATTGGCTTACATTATTTAGTAGATAAAAATATTAAATCAATTTATATTATTGGTTTGAGTTTAGTATTTTACACTAACTTTTTCTTTGCGCCAATAGTATCAGTAGTCCAATTTATTTACTATATTGGGCTTTTAGTAGAAAAGAAAAAATCAATTTGGAAAAACTTAATAAGATTTATTTATCCTTATTTAATTGCAGTATTAATAGGAATGTTTATTTTAATACCAACATTTCTATTTGGTTTTAGTGGTCGAAATTCAGCAACTGATTTAAATAATACTTATTCTATTTTTAATAATATCTTTAATTTATTATATGATATAAGTTGGGATAAATATAGTAGTTTTTTTGGTATCGTTACAATTTTTACTTTATTAGGAACGTTTATAAGTATCAAGCAAAAGCGATATTATATTATGATTATTCCATTAATCTGTATAATGTTGTTTAATCATTTGAATTTATTTTTAAACGTTTTTCAATATACACATACTAAAATATATATTTATATGATTCCTATTTTTGTCATAACTTTAGCTAAAATTTTACAAGAAAACAAAAAAATTAAAACTTTATTAATAATTAGTGTAATAGTTATGTTAGGTAATATAATTTTTGTGGAAACAACAATAGTTCAATTTTTGTTTGGTTTAGTATTTATTATACTTTTTACTTTAGTAGTTCTTAGTAAAAATTGGAAGCTAAAGTTAATATTTATAATACTTTTAGTAAGTTTAAATTTCTTTAAAGCAAGTAATTTTATTAGTATAGAAGATATGGATAAATACAATCAACCAAATAATCAAGCAGAAAAAGTTATAAATTTCCGTGAAGATACACTATCAGGTTATAACGAAATAGATAGTATAACTTCGCAAAGTCCACAAATATATACTAGTTTAGAAAATTCTAACTATTCAAGCTTTTTACGTGATGATCTGGAAGTAGAAAAATTAAATAATCAAAGAAAAATAACAGCTAATGTTTTTGATAATATATACTTAAAAAACTATTTAGCAATACCTGATAGTTCTTTAATAAAACAAAATGGAATTTTTTATGGTGTAAGTAATAATGATGTATGTAATTTACAAGATTATCAAAATTTAGATTCTTTAGAGCGCATAGGAGCGATTAATGAATGTGTTTTTATTGAAAATCAAAATAACATTAAAGCTTATCAATCTAATTTCAATATAAATAATATTTATCAAAATAAACAAGAGTTTGATTTACCTAATAATAAAAAAATCTTAATTCCTGAACAATATCAAAATGGAACACTAATTATTACTTTTAAGATTGATTATAATAAAATAAAAGGTAATAAGGGAACTATTAAAATAAATAATCATGCTAATAGTTTAATATACAAAAATTCTTATGGTTTATATAATAATGAACAAGTGACATTTATTATAGATACAGCTAATATTAATGAGTTAAACTTAATTTCTAGTTATACGTTAAATAAAGGAAAAGATAAACCCTTTTCTAATATAAATGTTTATTATCAATCTTTAAATGATTTTAATGAAAATAAATTACAAGGTTATGATATTTCTAATTTGGATGTTGATATTAATGATAGTTATAATTTTGATATTAGTATGGAACAAACCGGATATTTAGTGTCTAGCATTCCTTATGATAAAGGATTTAAAATCTATGTTGATGGACAAGAGCAAGAAATAGAAAAGATTAATGGAAGATTTGTAGGAACACAATTAACAAAAGGTAAACATCATGTTAAATTAATCTTTCACATAGTTGGGTTTAATATTGGAAGTATTCTAACTTTAAGTGGATTAGGAATTTTGTTGTTTGAAATTTGTCGAGATAAGAAAAAATATAGTAAAAGTAGGAAAATATGAAAAAAATTAGTATTATAGCACCAATTTATAATGAAGAAGATAATATAAATGAACTACATCAACAGTTAAATGATTTAATTCAAGGATATCAAAATAAGTATAACTTTAAAATTATTTTTGTAAACGATGGAAGTTCTGATAATTCCCATAAAAATATTTTACAAATGAAAGATGAGAAATTAAGTTATTTAAAATTTTCAAAAAACTATGGTAAAGAAGCAGCTTTAATTGCTGGAATTGATTATGCTAAAAAAATAAACTCTGATGCATGTATCATTATTGATAGTGATTTGGAAATGCCTATAAAATATATTAAAGATATGATTGATTTATGGGAAAAAAATATAAAATTAGTAATAACTAAAAGAGTTAGTAAACGTAATACTTCAAAAATTAAAACTTTTTTAGCGAAGAAATATTATGAGTTATTTAAAAAGATAACAAAGCAAGATATTGTGCAAGATGCTTTAGATTTTGGACTTATGGATAGGCAAGTAATTAATGAAGTCGTTAAATTTAGAGAAAAAAATCGTTTTTTTAAGGGAATAATTGCATCAATTGGCTTTGAATATAAAGTTTTAGAAGTTCAAATGGTTCCAAGAATTCATGGTCAAAGTAGTTATGGATCATTTACATCATTATTTAAATATGCCTTTATGTCTTTAGCAAGTTATACAAAAGTTCCTTTATATATTAGTATTTTTGTTGGAATTTTATCAGCTTTAATTGGATTTGTTTATGGAATTGTGATAATTTTACAATACTTTATTTTAAACGATAGTATTCCCGGATATAGTTCGATTGTTTGTATTTTATTATTTTTCTTTGGTATAGTCTTAATAGTTTTAGGAGTTATTGGTTATTACATTGGGATGATTTTAGATGAAACGGTAAAAAGACCACTTTATATAATAGATGAAATTTATGAAGAAGGAGATAAATGTTAATTATTTTAACAATAATATGTATTATCTTATGCATTATTGTAATGTTTAGCATTACAAAAATTAAATTATTAAATAAAAATTTTATTCGCTTTATCTTTACTGGGGGATTAAATACTTTTAATTATTACTTAGGATATTTAATTTTATATCAAAATTATCATATAAAATATTTAGTTTCTCATCTAAGTGCTTTTTTAATAAGTGCCTTTATATCTTTTTTTATAACAACATATTATACCTTTAAAGAAAAGCCAACAATTAAAAAGTTTCTGATGTTTCCTTTAACATTCTTACCAAATCTTATAATAAGTACAATTTTCACCGTTGTGTTTGTTAAATTAAATATTATTGGAGAAACATATGCTTCACTAATTTCCATGATTATTGCAATTCCGATAACCTTTCTGATTAGTAAGAAAATAATTACTAAATAAATTATAAACAATAAAATAAAATGCTATAATTTTACAAAAGTAGTTTGAATACCAAACTATTAGTAAAGGAGAATTATGGAAACTTTAAGTAAAGAAGTTAATAAACCACGAGCAATTATTCAAATTATTCATGGAGCAAGTGAACATATTAACCGTTATGAAGATTTTGCTAATTATTTGCAAAGTAAAGATTATAATGTTTACGGAATAAATAATTCTGGTCATGGTGAAAAGATGCTAAATAATACTCATCATCTAAATTCTACTCAAGAAATATTAGCTGAATTAAAAAGAGAAAATATTAAGTATCAAAAATTAAATTTACCAATTTATGTTATTGGCCATTCTATGGGAAGTATTTTATTACGTAACTTAATCATAGATGAAGATTATAAAGTTGATAAAGTAATTTTAATTGGTATAACTAATCCTCCAAAATTTAAATTATATGCTGGAAAATATTTTTTAAAGCTGCTTATTTTAATACAAGGAAGTCGAAAAGTAAATAAAGTAGTAGATAGATTATTATTTAAAGAGTTTGAAGTACAAATGAAACGAAAATATCAGACTAAAAATTGGCTAACAACTAATGAAGTAGTATATCAAGCTTATTTAAAAGATAAAGCATGTAGTAATCCATTTACTAATCAAGGAGCCAAAGTATTATTAGAATTAACAATTAAGAGTGTGCAACTAAAAGCTATTCAAAAATTAGAGCAAAAAGATTACTTAATTTTAATTGGAGCAAATGATCCAGTAAGTAACTTTACTAAAGAAATTAAAGTATTGGAGAAAAAAGTTATTAAAAAATTAAATTATAAAGTTTATCCTAAACTACGCCATGAAATTTTAAATGAAATTAATTGCAATGAAGTTTATGAAGATATTATTAAATTTTTAGCAAAGTAAAAAGAAAATTTAGGTATAATATAAGTATTAATTAGAAATTTATAGGAGAAAAATGAAGTTAAATAAATATATTGATCATACATTATTAAAACCAGAAGCTACAAAAGAACAAATAAAAAAATTATGTGAAGAAGCTATGCAATATGATTTTAAATCAGTATGTGTTAACCCAACACATGTAGCGTATACTAAAGAATTATTACAAGAAAGTAGCGTTTTAGTATGTACTGTAATAGGCTTTCCGTTAGGAGCAAATACTGCTAAAGTTAAAGCATTTGAAACATTAGATGCTATTGCTAATGGAGCTCAAGAAATTGATATGGTAATTAATATTGGAGCAGTCAAAGAGGGAAATTATGAACTTGTAAAATCTGATATTCAAACAGTAGTCGAAGCAGCTGATGGTGTCTTAGTCAAAGTAATAGTTGAAACTTGTTTATTAACTGAAGCAGAAAAAACAAAAATGTGTCAAATTGTAATTGAAGCCGGAGCACAGTTTATAAAAACTTCTACTGGGTTTTCAACTGGTGGAGCAACAAAAGCAGATATTGCATTATTTAATGAAAATATTCAAGGGAAAATCCAAATTAAAGCTTCAGGTGGAGTGAGAACAATTGAAGATGCCAAAACAATGATTACAAGTGGAGCAACTAGATTAGGAACAAGTGGTGGAGTTAATATTATTAATGGTCAAGAAAATACAACAGATTATTAAATTAAAATTATTAATAATGTCTTAAAAAATATAAGTCTTCTATTATTTAAATTAATGGAAGACTATTATTACATTTTTTACGAAAAGGAATGATACTCAATTTGTTTGTCAAATAAGTGTGAAAAATTTTGAAACAATTAAGAAGATAAAATCTGTTTTACGATATCTTGATTGTTAATCTAATTAATCATAATTATCTAAATTTAACAAATTTTTGTAACATTCTTCGTTGTTTTAACTTACAATATTCATATTTGAATATTAATTATAAAATATTTGTTATAATATATAGATACATATAATAATATGTAAGACTAGGAGGTTAAATGGAAAAATTTCCAACATTTACTGATGATTTAAAAAGTGAGTTACAATGGTTAGAAAATAATAAAGAAAAAACTGAAAAAATATCTGGTATAAAACAACAAAAATTTTTATTATTTTATAATTTATTTTTAAAAGCAAAGTTTCAAAAAGCGAATTTTATTGGCTTGTGTGCTTGGAATAATGGACCAGTATATACACAATTTCATGCTGCTGTTAAACACTACTATACAATAGAAGAAATTATTTCCTCAATTAAAACTCCAACAACTCTCGATGAATCATTGGCTAAAATAGCTAAGTTTGTGATTGAATTATTAACCGATGAAGAAGTTTCAGAATTAACTCATAAATTTGATTTTTGGCAAATAATTGATAATAATTATGAAAATAATGAAATTAATTTAGAAAAATTAAGTAAAAATGATGAAAGACAAATAAAAAAAATTTTACAAGCATATAATATCGAGTTTATTAATCAACATAAAGTCTATAAAACGGGAAAAGCGACATTTTTAATTAATAAAAATGAATATGAATTTGTTCTTAAAAATTTTTCTCAAAAATTAGCAAAAATTAAAAATGACAAGCCAATAAAAATTGAACTTAATTCAATTAATTTAACAAAAACTAAAGAAGCATAAAAAGGAGAAGAATGAACCCAACAGCAATTATTAAATTAAAAGATCAAGGAGAAATGAAATTTGAATTATTTTTAGATACGCCCAATTCAACAGCAAATTTTATTGCTTTAGCAGAAGCCGGATTTTACGATGGACTTAATTTTCATCGAGTAATTCCAGGATTTGTAGCCCAAGGAGGCTGCCCTGATGGAACAGGAATGGGAGGTCCGGGTTATACTATTGATGGAGAATTTTCTTCTAATGGCTTTGAAAATCCCCATTTACATGAAGTAGGAGTTTTATCATGGGCTCGTTCAATGGCTAGAAATTCAGCAGGTAGTCAATTCTTTATTACAATTGGTGCTGCCAACTTTTTAGATGGAGATTATGCCGTATTTGGAAAAATCTTAAGAGGAGAAGAATTTTTAGAGTTATTTAATAAAATTGGAACAAATTCTGGAACACCACAAGAAAATATTATAATTGAAACAATAAAAATTGAAAAAAATGGTAATGATATACCACAAGTAATTAAAGTTTAAGGTGTAAATATGGAAAAATTAAGCATAAGTATTCAAGAAGAATTAAATACTTATAAAGTACAAGAACAAATAGTTTTTCAATTACAACATAATTTTATCTTTAATAACAATGACTTTATTGTTAAAGTTAGCAAGTATCTCCAAGAAGAAGTAATAGTAACAGAACTATTAAATTCTGGAAGTATAACAAAAGATTTAATAAAAGAATTATACTTAAAATTAAGTGCTCAAAAACAAGAAACAGAATTATTAATTTTAACAAAGGCTAGTCTTATAATCCTAAAAAGTTTGGAATATGATTTTTTACAATTAAGTTATGTTAATGCTTTAAATAATCTTTTAGTTTTTTATGAAGAAATTTTAATTAAAGAAGAATTTAGTAAAGATTTTTATAAGCAATTAATAACTTATTTACAACAATATTTTAGTCCTAAAATTAGTATTTTATTATTAAATATTAATAATTATTTAGTAGTTAAGTTACAACAATATAATAAAGTATTGCTTAATTATCCACCAACTAAAGAAATTAAACAGTTAAGATTAATTGAATACGTTCAAAATTTTTTATTATGTATTGAACAGCTTAAAGGACAAAGCATTAGTTTAAAAGACATAATTATAAAATATGGATACATGTTAAAAGTTCTTAAAAATAATCGAAAAGAACTAATAAATATAGAAATATTAACTAATGATAATTTACCAAATTATCAAATAGATTTTGTTGAAACAGCAAATTTTTTAGGATTTAAAAAAGCCTTAAATCCTAATTATGAAGAAAAAAAAATAATAAAAAATAAAGAACAATATAATGAAGCCATCAGGTTAACAAAACAAATATTAAATGAATATAATCAAATGAATGGAATAAAAGTAAAAAAAAGAAAGAGGAAAAAGAATGTCTAATATTAAAATGTATACCTTTGAAATTTGTCCATATTGTGAACAAGCCAAAGGTTTATTAAATGCATTAAATTTAAAGTATGAAGTAGAAGTAATTACTCGTAGTGAATTACAAAAATTAAGTGAAAAAACAGGTTTTCAAACAGTTCCTCAAATTTTTATTAAGAATGAATTAGTTGGGGGATTTTCTGAATTGTCTGCGTTACATAAGTCGGGACAATTAAAAACTTTAGTCGAGGAAGCTAATGCCTAATTTATTAATAATAATTTTAGAATTAATAATTGCTGATTTAGTTTTAGGAGGAGATAATGCTATTATAATAGCTTTAGCTACTAAAAATTTAGAACCTAAAATTAGAAAAAAAGCTTCATTTATTGGAGCAATCTTAGCAATTATTTTACGAGTAATATTTATTTTAATCATTATGTTAATTGGAGAAATGCATATTCCGTTATTAAATTTAATAGCTGGAGGATTTTTAATTTATATTGCTTTACAATTAGTAAGCTTTGATAGTGAAAACCATGATGTTAAATCCCAACATACGTTAGGAAAAGCTGTTAAAACAATTGTTGTATCTGATGCTATAATGTCGTTAGATAATGCTATTGTTATTGCTACAATTGCAGCTTCTGCTAATGTAGCAATTGAATTTGAAATCTTATTAGTAGTAGCGGCATTATTATTTAGTTTTCCAATAATTTTATTTGGTGCTTCGATATTGTCAAAAATAATTGAAAAATATAAAGTAGTAGTTTATTTGTTTTCTATTATTTTAGTTCATTCAGCAATAGAAATGATTTTAAAAGATAAAGTTTTTGAAAATGCTACTAAATTATTTTCTGAAGGTCTAATAAAAGCTTTTGAAAACTCTATTACAATTTTTATTATATCTTTTGTAATAATCTTTATAAAAGTAGTTTATGATAAAAAAAAAACTAAAGGCAAACAATGAAAAAACCAGGATTAAGAAATATTAAAACAGCCTTAAGCGTCGTAATTTGTGCCTTAACAATTCAGTTATTTAATATACTTACAGGTTTAGAAATTGAATATTTTTATGCGGGAATTACGGCAGTCTTTACCATGCAACAAACAAATGATCAATCCAAACATCGAGCAAGATCAAGATTATGGGGAACTTTAATTGGAGCGATGGTAGCCATTGTTATTGGTATTATTCGCTTTGATATTCTTAAAATAGATAGTCCAGTTTTAGCAGAAATCTTTAACACTTTATATTTATTTTTAGGAATTATTGTGACAATTTGGATTATTGATTATTTTAATTTAACATTTGGAGTTATGATTGGTTGTGTAATGGTAATTTCTTCATTTACCATTCATGAAGAATATTATATTTTGTATACAATCTTAAGGGGAATTGAAACTTTTTATGGAGCTTATGTTTCATTAATCATTAATAAATATATATTCCCTTATAAAAAATAAAGGAGAATTAATGAAAGTATTATTAGGAAGTAATAGTTATAAAAGTGTTAACAAATCAGTTGTAGATTATTTAATTGAAAATTCTATTGCAGAACTTGAATATTTAAAAATTGAAGCACAAGAAATACCACTATATTCAGTTTATGAAGAAGAGACTACTGGGATCCCTAAAAGTATTCAAAATTTATTTGAAGAAATACAAACTTATACTGGAGAAATTTTAATTGCAACTCCTGAATATAACGGAAATATGAGTGCTTTTTTTAAAAATATTATTGATTGGTTATCAAGAATAGATAAAAGAATATTTGAAGGAAAAAAAGTTAAAGTTTTATGTGTTACTCCTGGAAAAATGGCTGGAGGTAGCGTAAGAGAAATTTTACAAAAAGCTTTACCTTTTTTAGGAGCTGATGAAGTATTAACTTTTGGAATTGGTAATTATTATCAAATATTTGTTGATAAACAAATAATAGATGAAAAAATAAAAAGTGATTTAATCAAATTTATAAAAGACTAAGATCTTAAGATCTTAGTCTTTGTTTATAATTCAAGAATAGTAAGTTTAAATATTACGATTTTTAACAAAGCCAACAAACATTTCCACGGCTTCAGGTGATTGATGATTAAAAAATAAGCTTTCTTTATTATCCATAGTAGTAATTAACTCAATATCTTCAGCTGATAATTCAAAATCAAAAATATTAAAGTTTTCAATCATGCGTTCTTTTCTAACTGATTTTGCTAAAGCAACAATGTCTTTATGTGCTAACCAACGTAAAATTACTTGAGCAGTAGATTTTTGATACTTTTGAGCAATTGTTTTTAAGATTTCTTGATTAAACATATCATTTTTTCCTTCACCAAATGGAGCCCACGCTTGTGTTTGAACAGCATACTTTTGCATTAATTCATGAGCAGTAGTTTGTTGATGTAAAGGATTAATTTCAATTTGATTAACATGAGGTTTAATTTCATTGAATGAATAAATATCAACTAAGCGATCAGGAGCAAAATTACTAACACCAATTGCTTTAATTATACCTTGTTGATATAATTCTTCTAAAGCTTTATAAGCTCCATAATAATCAGCATATGGTTGATGCAATAAAACTAAATCAAGATAATCTGTTTGTAAATTCTTTAAAGATTTCATAATAGATTGTTTAGTTTTTTCATAACCATAATTACTAATCCAAACTTTAGTTGTTAAAAAGATTTCGGTTCTTGGTACTGAACTTTTTTGGATCGCACTTCCTACTTCAGCTTCATTTTCATAAGATTGAGCGGTGTCAATATGACGATAACCTACGTCTAAAGCATCTAAGACACAGCGTTCACAATCTTCCTTAGAAATTTGAAAAACTCCAAAGCCAAGCTTTGGCATTTTAAGCTCGTTGCTTAATGTTACATATTCCATAATACTCCTTTATTATTTATTTTTTAAATGTTATAATTAGATAATAACACATGGTAGTGACTACCTGTCAACAAAAAGGAGAAAAGTATGTATAAAATGAAAGAAGTTTGTGAACAAACTAATATGAAATATGAAACTTTAAAGTTTTATTGTAATGAAGGATTAGTTCCTAATTTAAAACGTAATGAGATAAATTATCGTATTTTTGATGAAAATGATATTGCTTGGATTAAAGGTTTGATTCATTTAAGAAGATGTGGGTTAAGCATTAAAGAAATGAAATATTATATGGAACTTTGCGTTGAAGGAGAGATTACTATTAAAACACGCCAAGATTTTTTGCAAATAAAACAACAAGACTTAATAAAAAAACAAGAAGAACTTCAATCTTGTTTAGATTTTATTGAGCGTAAGAATAAGTTTTATGATGATGTTTTAAATGGGAGAATTAAATATGTAAGTAATATTATCAGGTAATTATATAAAAAATATTTGAAAGTAAAAAAGAAAATTTAAAAAAGTTTAGATAAAAAAAAAGAAAATACTAATAATGATTAAAAAAGGAGGGAAAATGAAAATTTTCAAATCATTATTAGTATTAATTATTTTATTTACGCAAGGAATAATAACACCTGAAATATTGCAATTTTCAGCAACCCAATTGCAAAGTATTAATGTACCTGTGGGTACTAAAACTAAAATTGCCCAAGGATACCATAAAAAAGTTGATGATGTCGGAAATACTTATTATTACGTTAATAATCAAGATATTGGAAACCCTATAAGTAATGGTTATGGTAATTTTAAAACTTATTATAAAAATGGAAAAGAATGGAGTTATACAGTTGATGGCAAAACTCGTAAAGGTACTATGTATTTTATAACTTTAAATGAAAAGTTTAATGATGTGGCTAAGGGAAGTGTTATTTTTTGTGTGCAACCACTTCAAGAATCAGAATGGATTGATGATACTAAGCCAAATAATAGTTATTATAATAAATTGTCAACTAAAGTTCAAATTAAAATAAATAAAATTGTAGCTTTAGCAACTGATTACTTTGTAAAAACCGGAAATTTTGATTATTTATTAGCAGGGCAAATGCTGGTTTGGGAAGCAGTAGGAACTAAATTTAATAGTTATGATAATAGTGTAAAATTTGAAAAAGATAAATTAACCAAAGCAGTAAATGATTATGAAATAATTCCGTCATTTGCTAATCAAAGTATTGAATTACAATATAATAAGCAAAATCAACGTTATGAAAAAACTATTTATGATACTAATAAGGTTTTAGATGAAAAATATTTGACAAGTTTAGTTGGGATATATAATCAAATTCATATTGAAAATGGACATGGGGCTAATGATTTAAAAATTTGGTCCAAGCAAGAATTAACAAATGAAGTTTTAATTAACGGACTTTATAATCCAATGCCTAGTAAACCAGGAAGTAAGTTAGGAATTTATTATAATACTGAACCAAAATTTGTAAATTCTGGACAAGATTTAGTTAGTGGTCTTAGTTATGATAAGATTTTTGATTTTTCGATTAAAATAAATCCAGCTCAAGGTAAAGTTAATTTAAAAAAATGTGGTGAAACTTTGACGGGTAGTTGTCTACCACTGGCTAATGTAGTGTTTGGACTTTACGATAGTGAGGATAATTTATTAAGACAAAAAAAAACTAATGATCAAGGATTATTAAGTTTTACAAATATTCCATTAGGAAAATATTATATTAAAGAAATTAAAACTTCAAAGCAGTATGAAATTAATGAACAAAAATATTTTTTTACAATTACTGAAGATAATCAAGAAATCAATCTAAATCATAATAATTATCTTGAAAATAAATTAATTAAAGGAAAAGTTAAATTAACCAAAGTAGGTGAAGTTAATAATAATGATACTACGCTTTATCCGCTTGCTGGTGTAGAATTTACCATTTATCAAGATAGTAATAAAAATGGAACTTTAGAAGCTAAAGAAAAAGATCAAGTAGTTCAAAAACTTTATACAAATAAAAATGGAGAAATAATTTCTGATTATTTAGCATATGGAGCATATATTATTAAAGAAACGACGCCCTTAGTAGGATATATTAATAATGGGTATGAAGAAAGTTTTAAAATTAAGCAAAATGGAGAAATAATTGAGCTTTATAGTGGAGCAGATTTAGAAAATAAATTAATTAAAGGACAAGTAGATTTATATAAAACTAGTGATATTAATTATCAACAATGTCGTAGTTTACAAACTGAATGTTTAACTAATGATAACTTATTATCTGGAGTGAGATTTGCAATTTATGAAGATTTGAATCAAAATCAAAAAATTGATACAAATGATCGACAAGTCCAAACTTTAACAACTAATGCTCAAGGCTATGCTCGTAGTGGTTATTTAAAGTATGGCTCATATCTTGTACAAGAAATTCAGACAATTGAAGGCTATGAAATGAATCAAGAATTATATCCATTTACAATAACTAAAAATAATGAACTTATTCATCTTAATCAAGGAAACCCAATTATTAATTCAGCTAAAAGTTATCAATTAAAAATAATTAAAGAAGATGAACAGGGTAATAAAATTCCAGGAGTAACTTTTGGAATTTATCAAGATCAAAATAATAATAATAAGTTAGATGAAGTAGAAGAAAATCATTTAGTAGATAAAATAATTACTAATGAAGTAGGAGAAGCACAAACTACTAATTTAAATTATGGTTCGTATATTATTAAAGAACTTGCAGCTCCTAATAAATATCTTGTAAGTGATAAGGAATATCCTATCATAATTAATGATGATACACAACAAGAAGTCAAAATAAAGATAGTTAATAAAATTAAACATGGACAAATTAAAATTATTAAAAAAGATCAAGATAATAAATTATTATCTGGAGCAACTTTTGAACTTTATCAAGATCAAAATATGAATCAAAAATTAGATAATACTGATAGAAAAATAACGCAAATAATTACAAATAATTTAGGAGAAGCTAGCTTTGATAATTTAGAATATGGTAATTATTTAATTAAAGAAAGCCAAGCTCCTAAAGGGTATATGCTGGATAATAAAATTTATCCAAT
This sequence comes from Mycoplasmatales bacterium, assembly GCA_047971455.1. GTDB lineage: Bacteria > Bacillota_I > Bacilli_A > UBA3375 > UBA3375 > JBKDZV01. The sequence goes on from JBKDZV010000036.1 coordinate 36,452, forward strand.
AAAAATCAAAGAAAATAATCAAATTTATGAATTGAAAGTGTATAATCAAAAAATAGCGGATAAATTAATAATAACTGCTAAAAGTATTTGGAAATATTTAATTTTAATTATTGGAATTGTTGGAGTAATCATATTTTTGATTTATCGAAAAAATTCTAAAAGAAAGAATTATATTTAATGAAGCACCTAGGTCTAGAGTTAAGTGAAAATCAAAAACCACGAGAGCGCTTTATTTTATATGGTGGAGATGCACTAACTGATGCTGAATTATTGGCAATTTTACTCCAAGTAGGTACTAAAAAATATAATGTCTATATTTTAGCCCAAATGTTAATTGCTAAGTATGGTTCATTAAGTAGCATATTTGAACAATCAGTTGAAGAGTTAATGCAAAATGAAGGAATAGGTCCAACAAAAGCGATTAAAATTAAAGCTTTATATTTTTTAAGTAAAAAAATAACTTATCAAGAAACTAAAAAATATAAAATAACTAAAGCACAAGATATTTTTGAATATGTTAAAGAAATTGGTTATAAAGAAGAGGAAAATTTATATGTTTTATGTTTAAAAAACAATAATGAAGTAATTGCTTTAAAACATATTTTTAAAGGAAACATCAATTCGGTTATGATTTCGCCTCGAGAAATTTTTAAAGAAGCTTTAACTTTAAATAGCAATAAAATCTGCTTAATCCATAATCATCCTTCGGGTGATATAACTCCTTCAGTAGCTGATATTAAAAGTACAGAACTGTTAATTGAAGGTTCAATGTTAGTTGGAGTTAATATTCTTGATCATTTAATTATAGGTAAGGAAAAATATTATTCATTACGAGAAAACAAACTTGTAGATTTTAGGAATTTATAAAATACAAAGTTATTATTAAAATAAAATGTTAAAATAGTTAATGAAGATAATTACTATGATAATTACTAGAAGATTAAGGAGAAATACATGTTTATAGATCGAGTTCAAATAGAAGTTAGTGCCGGAAGTGGAGGTAATGGAATAATTGCTTTTCGAAGAGAAAAGTTCGTAGCCCAAGGAGGACCATTTGGTGGAAGTGGTGGAAAAGGAGGTAATGTTATTTTTGAAGTTGACTTAGGTCTTAAAACATTACTTGATTTTCGTTATAATAAAAAATATCATGCTAAAAATGGTGAGAATGGAAAATCTAAAGCCCAACATGGTAAAAATGCTGAAGATTTAATTTTAAAAGTTCCGCCCGGAACAATGATTTACAATGATGATACAGATGAATTGTTATTTGATTTAACCCAAAAAGACCAACGAGAAATGATTGCTAAAGGTGGTCGTGGAGGACGAGGAAATGTTGAATTGGCTCGTGCTGGAAAACATTCTTTAGAAATATCTGAAAATGGAGAACCAGGGATTACGCTTAATGTTCGTTTAGAATTAAAGCTAATTTCTGATGTTGGATTAGTAGGTTTACCCTCAGTTGGTAAAAGTTCATTAATCTCTGTAATTTCTAAATCCAAACCAAAAATAGCTGCTTATCACTTTACTACTTTAGTTCCTAATTTAGGAGTAACTAAAGCTCAAGATGGAAGAAGTTTTGTTGTAGCTGATCTTCCAGGTTTAATCCAAGGAGCAAGTGAAGGAAAAGGTTTAGGACTACAATTTTTAAGACATATTGAACGAACTAAAGTCATTTTACATGTTGTAGATATGGGAAGTTTTGAAGGACGAAACCCAATTGAAGACTTTCAAACAATTAATGAAGAATTAAAAAATCATCAAATGAATTTGGAACATAAAAAAATGATAGTAGTTGCTAATAAAATGGATTTACCACAAGCTCATGAAAACTTACAAAAATTTCAAAAAGAGTTTCCAAACTATCAAGTTTTTCCAATTTCGACAGTAACTAGAAGTGGAATTGAGGAATTATTATTATATACTGCTGATATGGTTGACAAATATGAACAAGAAAAAGATCTTATTATAGAACAACCAACTTATAAAGTATACGAATTTAAAAAAGAAATTGATTTTGAAATTAATAAACTAGAAGATAATATTTATAGTGTTACAGGACCATCAATTCAAAAACTATTAGCAATGACTAATTTTTCAACTTATGATAATATTCGTCGTTTTTCTAATAAAATTAAAAATATGGGAGTTGATGATGCTTTACGTGAAGCAGGAGTTCAAGCTGGAGATTTAATTAAAGTAGAAGAATTTGAATTTGAATTTGAAGATTAGCTAATAGGAGATATGATGAATAATATAATAGTTTTTATTATTTTTGGGATTATTCAAGGAATTACTGAACCATTACCAATTTCTTCCAGTGGTCATTTAATAATTTTTCAAACAATATTAAATTTAAATATTCCCGGTATGAGTTTTGAAGCCTTTGTCAATTTTGGTTCAACTTTAGCCATTATCTATTATTTTAAAGATAAATTACAAAAGTTAATTTTTGGGATATTAGTATATTTTATTGCTTTAATAAAATCAATCAAAGCAAAGAATAATTTGAAATACCAAAAATTGAAAAAAACTTATTATCCGGAATGGGATTATTTTTTAAAGATTATAGTCGCTTCTATTCCTTTAGGAATAACTGGAATTATTTTAGTATTATTAGGCTATGATGATGTAGAAAATGTTAAAATTGTTGGTATAGCTTTGACAATTACTGCAATTTCTTTATTTATTGTCTCTAATTTTAAAGGTAAAAAAAATGTTCACCAAATGAAATATACTGATGCTTTGATTGTTGGAGTTTTTCAAGCTATTGCGTTAATGCCAGGAATTAGTCGCAGTGGAATGACTTTAGTTGGACTTTTATTAGTTGGCTTAAAAAGTGAAGAAGCTTTTAGTTTTAGTTTTGTAATGTTTATCCCGGCTTCAGTAGCCGCTTTATTATTTTCGTTAATCGATATTTTAACAGCTAAAGATTTATCCCAATACTTTTTAGGTTATTTTATAGCCTTTATTTTATCAGCAATTTTTACATGGATAAGTTTAAATATTTTAAAAAGAGTAGTAATAGCCAATAAATTATACTATTTTGCTGTTTATTGTATTGTAGTATCACTGAGTATTTTATTTATTTTTTAGATATTAAGAGCAAAATAACGATAATAATTATATGAAAGAACTTTATTATGAATTAACTATAAATCAGTGGCAAGATATTAAGCATCTTTATCAAAAAGATAAATTTAAGCAAATAGCACAAATTCAAACTAATATGGAAAATATTAGTTTTTGTTATCGCTGTGGTAATAAAAAATTAATTTATTTTAATAATCAAATATATTGCAAAAATTGTCTAGAATTTGGTAAAGTTCAACAAGGATTTTATTTTTATCAAAAGCAAATGCAAAATCATGAATTTAAATATGCTGATAGATTAGCAGAAATAACTTTTGCTAAACGCCAATTATTAGCTGCTAAATTTATTTTTTCAACGCTGATGTTGCGAACTGATTGTTTAATTCATGCCGTTTGTGGTGCTGGGAAAACAGAAATAACATTTCAGGCAATTGCCTATTATTTACAACAACATAAATATATTTGCTTTGCTATTCCAAGAATTGATATATTATATGAAATTTATGAACGTTTAGCTTATTATTTTCCTTTAACTAAAATTTGTCTTTTAAATTCGCAAGAAGAAAAAATTCAACATGGACAGTTATACCTTATGACAACTAATCAGATAATTAAATTTAAACAGGTTTTTTCATTAATTATTGTTGATGAAATTGATGCTTTCCCATTTGAGTATAATTTAAAATATGATTATGGCGTTCAACAGGCAAAGACACCAACAGGCTCTATTGTATATTTAACTTCTACACCATCTGTAAAATTTTTAGCTAAAAAATTACCAATATATATTATAAATCGGCGCTGGCATGAATATAAATTACCAGTTCCAAGATTTAAATATTTTAAAATTACTACGTTTTTAAAATTTGGTAATCAACAATTTATTAATAAATTAAAAAGTTATAATGAATGTCCTAAGCAAGTAATTATTTTTATTTCTAATATTAAATTAGGCTATCAAATCAAAACTAAATTAGAACAAAATAATTTAAAATTAAAATTTGTCTATGCCAACTCACAAACAAGATTAGCTGATATTCAAGCCTTTAAAGCAGAAAGATTTAATATTTTGTTAACTACAACAATTTTAGAACGAGGGGTAACTTTTAAAAATGTTGATGTTATTGTTTTAGATGCCCACTCTAAAATGTATAATAAAGCTTCATTAATTCAAATTGCCGGACGAGTAGGACGAAAAAAAGAATACCAAACAGGAAAAGTTTATTTTTATAGTGAAGATTTTACAATTACGATGCAAGAAGCAAAAAAAGAAATAGAAAAATTTAATATTTAAAATAATTTTGTTATAATTATCATAAGTGTATAGGAGAAAAATGAATATATATATAAGTGTCTTAACAAATATATTAGATATCGTGATAGCTACTTTAATTATTTATCAAGTCTTAAAATTTATTATTAAGAGTGAAAAGATGATTTTTATTATTAATGCGATTGTTTTAATTTTAATAATTTATTTATTATCTTTATCCTTAGAATTAAATGTAGTAAATAGTTTATTATCCAATGTTTTTTCATGGGGAATAGTTTTAATTTTTATTTTATTTCAAGGAGAAATTAGAACATCTTTAGAAAAATTAGGAAGTAGAAATTCAAGACAAAGTTATAATATTTCTAATAGTGATTTTGTTGATTATTTTGTTGAAGCAATAGAAACATTAGCTTCGCAAAAAATAGGAGCATTAATAACTTTTGAAATGGAAATGGTTTTAACCGAGTATACAGAAAAAGCAATTGCTATCGATGCTAAATATTCTTCTCATTTACTATTAACAATTTTTAATAAAGAAAGTCCACTACATGATGGGGCGGTAATTATGAAAGATGGACGTTTAGCTTACGCTTCAACATACTTTCCAATTGGTTTAGATTTTAATATTGATAAAAAGTATGGGACAAGACACCGTAGTGCCTTAACTATTTCTTCATTAACAGATTCAATAACAATTGTCGTTTCTGAAGAAACAGGAGAAATATCAATAGCCTATAAAGGTAATTTATATACTGATTTGGAGCATGATTTTATCATAGAGTATTTAAATAATAAACTAAAAAAATAAAAGGAAGACAATGAAATTTTTTATAAAAATAATCGAATTTGAAAAAGCAATTGTTGAGAAAATCTTAAAAAAACCAACATACTTAAAGGGTTTATCATTAGTGATAGCGTTAGTAATGTTTATTTTAATCAATGGAATGGGGTCATTATCATTAGGTGATGTTTTTGATTCTACTGAATATATTGATGGCATAAAATTAAATATTTTATCTGATGAAGATAAATTAATAACAGGTTTGCCAGAAAAAATAGGAGTTAATGTTACGGGAAGTAAATCTGATGTAACAAAATTTAAAGCCAATACTTCGAATATTGTAGCAACAATTAATTTGACAGGAAGAGATGATGGAGATTATAAAGTAGAAAGTTCAGAAATTCAATATTCTAATTTTAATAAAAATTTATCAATTAATCCAGTTGTTAAAAACTATAATGTAACGATTGATACTTTAACAAAAGTAGTGAAACCAGTAGAAATAGAATATATAAATGGTGAATTAGATAGTCCATTAATCTTAGAAGATCCTGTAATAAGTACACCTAATGTTACAATCCCTATAGGAATAAATAATAAAGAAAATATTTCATCAGTTAAGGTGTTGTTAGATTTGACAAAAATTAAAACAACTGGTGATAAAGGAAGCTTCAATTATGAAGAAAAAGTAAAAGTATATGATAAAAAAGGAAATATATTAGAAACTTATACTGAATTACCAACTGTAAAAGTTAATCAACCCTATGAAGTAAACTCAGTAACTTTGCCAGTAAAATATCAAATTACTAATAATAATACCGATAAGTATATTTCTTCAATCTGTAAAGTTATCGAAGGGAATAATAATTGTTTAAATGAAGTACAAATATATGGTAATCAAGAAGCCATTCAAGATTTAGATTATATAACATATACACTTGATTTAGAAAATTTTGAAGAAGAAAATAATATTGCCCAAGTAACACCTTTAGTGCCACATGGTGTCTATATAGCTGAAGAAGATGACTATCAAGTAACAGTTACTTTAGAAGAAGGAGTAACTAAAACTTTAGAAAATATTCCAGTAGTAGTACAAAATTTAGATACTAATTTAGAAGTTGCTAATATAGATAATATAAATATTGATGTAACTTTAACGGGAGCACAATCAGTTGTTGAAAAAATGACTGCTGATGATATAATGTTGTATATTGATGCTGCAGGTATAACTTCTGCTTTAACAACAGAAATGAGTATCTATACAACAATTGATACAACAATATCTTATGAATTAAGTACTACAAAAATAAATGTTGAATTTAAGGAGAAAGACTAATGCAATATTTTGGAACAGATGGAATTAGAGGAAATGTAGAAAAATTTTTAACCCCAACTTTGGTTACTAAAATAGGTTATGCAACAGGAGAAACTTTTTTAAAAGAAGGAATAACTAAAGTTTGTATCGGGAAAGATCCGCGTATATCTTCACACTTTATTATGGATTTATTAAGTGGAACTTTAACTGCTAAAGGAATAGATATTATTGATTTAGGAGTTGTTTCTACTCCAGTTATTTCTTATACAATATTAGATAATGAAGATATTGAAGTTGGAATTATGATTTCAGCTTCTCACAATCCTTATACTGATAATGGAATAAAGTTTTTTGGAAAAGATGGTAAAAAAATTGCTGAAAAAGTAGAATTAGAAATTGAAGAAGAAATAAAACAAGGAAATATTGCAATTAATCTTCAACAAATAGGAACTCGAGTTAAAGACAATAAATATGTTGAACATTATATAAACTATTTAATAGCTCAAAGTCAAGATTTAAAAGGTTTAAAAATTGCTTTAGATTGTGCTAATGGATCAGCTTCAAAAATTGCTCCAACAATTTTTAAAGCTTTAAATGCTGAAATCAAAGTTGTTGGAAATGAACCAGATGGATATAATATTAATCAAGATGTTGGTTCAACAAATACTAAAAATTTCCAAAATTTTATTAAAGCTGGAAATTTTGATTTCGGATTTTCTTATGATGGAGATGCTGATCGAGTTATGTTAATTGATCAAGATGGTAGATTATTAGATGGTGATTATATTATTTATTTATTAGCAAAATACTTCAAAGAAAATAAAAAATTATTTGATGAAGCAATTGTTTCCACTGTAATGACTAATTTAGGATTTAAAAAATCTATTAAAAATATTAATGTTCAAAAATATAAAACTACAGATATAGATAAATACGAAAAGCGTCAATAAGAAAAACAAAAACA
>JBKDZV010000037.1:0-2414 GCA_047971455.1 Mycoplasmatales bacterium
AAGGAAGTGTTATTAACCTAATTTTAATGTTACTTGGATAAAGAATAAATGCACAATTAAATAAGTTAGATTTATCAACTCAAGAAACAGTATCAAATTTACTTGCTATAAAGGAAGTAATAAGACAATACAAAGAAATAGCAACGGGGGCTGCAAATAGTTCTAGAATAAAGTTAACAGATAGTTTGATCAATTATGCTGATGAAGTAGAAGAAGGAATAGAGCAGATAGTCAAACATGAGGATGAAGTTGAAGAAGCAGTAGAAGATGTAATTAAATATGGAGATGAAGCTATTGAAGGTGTTGGGAAAATTTCTTCAAATGAAATTGTTTTTAGTGATAAAAGTTTGGATAAATCTTTTACAAAACACTCATCAGATTTTGGCGAGTACCTTGATGGAAGTAATGATTCTAGAGGTTTATATGACAAGATTTAAAAAATTTTATTGATAATGATAAAAATATACAAAAAAATGGTACGTATAGAGGGAATGAAGGTACACACATTTATGATGAAGATACGCATTTATGGGTTTTTATTAACGAAGATGGTTCGTATAATACAGGGTTTAAATTGAATGATAGTCAATATAAAAATTTAATTAATAGGGGGAGTATCTAATGAATATGTTAGTAATATCAATTATGTCTAAACAGAAAATAGGTGATAATGATATAAAAAAAGTTGAAGTAATAATTAAAGATACATATAATAATATATCACTGAAGAACAATGTTTATAAATATGAAGATGAATATTTTTATAATTTAGATATAGATATAGAAGGAATTTTATTTATTCATTCATTTAATAATGAAAAAATAAAATTATCCAAGATGTTAATCAAAATCTTTAATATATTTGATTTTTTTGTAGAAATTTTAGTTGGTTACCAGGATACATCAGATTATATAGAAGTATATCAAAAAAATAGGTATAAAGGATTAACTTCATCAGGAATAGTTGTAACAAAAGAAGATTTAGAGCGTAGAGACTTATTTTATAAAAAAGATAAAGTTAATATTTATTTTGATAATATGGTAGAAAGGTTTGGTAAATATTACAATGATTATATATACCCAATGGGAACAGTGCTAAGATTAAAGGACAATAGTAGAAGTGATAAATTAAGTGAATATTCTTATATGATAACAGATAGATTTGTATTAAAGGATGAGAGTTCAAAAGAATATTATGAATATAAGGCAAATATATATCCAATAGGAAGTTTGCCAAATGGAAAAGGAATAATGTTTAATAATGAAGATGTAAAAATAGTAGAATTTATAGGATATGAAACAGCAATGGATAGAAAAATAGTCGAAGATGTGAAAAAAAAGTTAGAAGAAAAGAATATAAGTAAAATAAAAATAGATAGTAGCAGTACAAGAAAATGAGTTTTTATAAAAAAATTCACAATAATTATTAGACTTAAAATGATAAAAAACATTAGTAATAGAGTGATTCACTTTAATTAACTAATGCTTTTAATTATTTCTTTTTGTATTTTCTATGCAAGTGTTACTCGTAAGTTATAATAAAAAAAGACTAGCACGAATACGATTTACATACTTTGCATAGTCTTTAAATTATTTTTGTTCTAATACATCAATTATTTTGTTAAGATCTTTGTAGTGATATATAACCTAGGTAATGGCATTTTTCATAAAAATAAAATGTATTAATAGTTACTATATTCTTAGGAATAACAGTTTTAAGGTTATGAAATTTATCATAAATAGTAATTTTCTCCATTTTTTCTCCTTTAATCTCAGTTGCAATAAAAAAAGAAATATGCTAAAATTAATTTATAAATATTTTTTAATTATGGTTTAGTGTAATTAATTAAAAATATATTCATGCCAAATAGTAGTATTTAAGCAAGTTCCAAATAATCCCGCTCTTTGGCACCATTAAAAGAAGTCAAACTTATAAAGTCTGTTATAGTATATTTGCTAGATTTTATGGGTTTGATTTCTTTTTTTTAATTGTTTCTATAATATTTAAATAAGTAAATAAATAAATATAAAAATTAAAATGTACTATGATAGATAGCAATGTTATATATATTTAATAATTTAAAATTATTGTTTGGCATAAGAATAATATTCATGGCTATCAAAAACTAATAAAATAAAGTAGATTGAAATTAAGATGTAGACTATATTTTAATTAAGTTTTCTCATTTTTTGAGACAGTTTAAGTTTAAATAAAAACAAAATAAATACTCATAAAAAATAATTTGTGATACAATATAACAAATAACAAAATAAGTTACACCAATAAGAGAAGAAACTTGTTATTATAAAAGGAGAAAAATGATCACACTCAGTAAACCCTGGACATTCGGGGGAGGGGGGAGGTATTAAAACCTTAACCTAAAAAGAAACAATCAATTACAAAGAAATATAAC
>JBKDZV010000038.1:0-8038 GCA_047971455.1 Mycoplasmatales bacterium
AAAATTATTAAAAAAGTTTTTTCTTTTATTTTTTCATTTATTTTTAAGGATTCTTTTTTTAAAACTTCTTCTTTACTTAATCTATTGCTTTCATCCTTTACTTCTATTTGATTTAATTTACAAAATTTTGTTAATCTTTTACTATATTCATTTATAGCATCAGTTAAATATTTTTCTTTAATATTCCCAACAGTTATTAAATCTATTTGCATATAATTTCCATGGTTTTATCTTTTTGTAAAATATATTTCTGGACCCCTGTTAATGTATCATTCATAATATCTACCAAATCTATACTATTATTTTTTTCACTTAAATGGCCAAAACAAACAATTTTTGTATTATCTCCTACTAATTCCTTAATATATTGACTTGCTTGTTTGTTTGATAAATGTCCTATATCTGAGTTTATTCTTTTCTTAATATTAAATGGATATTTAGGATTAGTTAATAAAGCCTGTTCTTCATAATTACTTTCTAAAACATAAAAATGTAGATCATTAATTTTCTCTTTTATTTTTCTTGGTAAATAACCTGTATCTAAAATATGTGCAAATTTTTGATTTTGATATTCAAATACCATTCCTATTGGTTCTTTAGCATCATGAGAAACTTCTAATGGCTCTATTTTAACATCTTGAATTTTAATTTCTTTATTAGCTTTAACAATATTAATATTATCTATCTTATGGCTTAATGCTCCATAAGTTCCTTTTGTTATGTTAATTATTGGATTATGATTTTTTACTAAAACTTCTAACCCTTTAATATGATCTGAATGTTCATGCGTTAATATAACTTCATCTATCTCATCAATAGTTAGATTAATATCTTTTAGTTTTTCTATTAACTTCTTACGACTAATTCCTACATCAACTAATATTTTAGTATCTCCAAAGACATATAAATAACAATTACCCGTTGAACTAGAAGCAAAAGAGTAAAGTTTCATTAAAAAGGTAATCCTTGAGTTATTGGCCCCATTTGTTCTTTAGTATAAGTATCAATATCTTCCAATGCTTGATTAACTGCTATTTTAATCATATCTTGAAGCATTTCTCTTTCTTCTGGATCTAAAATATCTTCTTTTATATTTATTTCTTGAATTTTTTTATCACCCATCATTTTAACAGTTACTACTCCACCACCTGCAGTTGCTACAAATTCTTTTTTATCAATTTCTTTTTGAATAGTTTCCATACTCCCTTGCATTTTTTGTGCTTGTTTCATCATTTGTTGTATTTGTTTAATATTCATTATTCCTCCAATGTTTTTACTTTTATCTTTAATTTTTTTTCTAACTTTTTGATAATGTCTTCTTCATCAGTATTAAGCTTTACTTCTTTAAGTGATTCTTTTTCTTGCAAGTGATTAGCCTTAGTTAAATTTTTGCGTTCCATATATACTTTTTTTATCTTATTCCAAATTTTATTATCAATTATATGAATATTTTTTATTTCTTCAATATTCTTTACTAAATCTTCTTTACGCTTTAAATAAGGTTGAACTAAAGTGGTATCTATTACAACGATTATTTCTGTACTCGACGCTGCTTTTATTTGACCTTCAATAAAAAATTTAGCTAAGCCATGTTTTTTATTTTTAGTTAGTTCGTCACTTATTTGCGTAAATTTTTTAGTACAAATAATTCGGGCTTCTTTTGTTGCTGTATCTAATACATTATAACATACTTCTTCATTAATTGTTACTTGGGCAACATCTTTTTTTATTGTTGGCGCTTTTTTAACATTAATTGTTTTCATTTCAGAATTATTTAAAGGATTTTTTAATTCATCAAGACTTTTTGAAGGCTTTATTTTTGTTACCTTTGCAATTGATTCAGTTTCTTTAATTACTTTTGCTTGTTCCAATTGCTCTGAACTAGTTATAATATCAATAAAACAAACTTCAATCAAATTATTTAAATTTTTAGTATATATTGCTCGTTGTTCAAGATCATTAATTTTATAAATAATTTTAACTATTTGTTCTGTTTTAGTAGAACTTTCCATGATTAAATTTTTTAAATAATATTGATAATCAATAATAAAATTAGTCATATCCATACCAGCTTCATATATCTCTTGCCAATACTTAATTAATAGCTTTAAATCTTTTTTTAATAAGTAATCAGTTATTGTTTGATATTGTTCTTCTTTTAAAATTCCCAAAACTTGCTGGACATATAAAATTGTTAAATTATCTGTTCCAATAATTAATTTTTGCAAAATACTTAAAGCATCGCGTACACAACCATATGATAAACTAGTGATTATTGGGATAATTTCTGGTTCAAATTTTATTTCTTCTTTTTGTAAAATATCATGCAAATGCTTATTCATAACTTCATTAGTTATTCTTCTAAAATCTAAACGTTGACATCTCGACAAAATAGTTGCGGGAATTTTATTTGGTTCAGTTGTTGCTAAAATAAAAATACTATTCTCTTGCGGTTCTTCTAAGGTTTTTAATAACGCATTAAAAGCTCCTTTAGATAACATGTGTACTTCATCAATAATATAAACTTTTTTTTGTAAATAAATAGGTTGATATTGGACATTCTCAATAATTATTCGAATATCATCTACTCCATTATTTGAAGCAGCATCAATTTCAAAAATATCATCATAATTATTAGTACTATTAAAATATTTACAATATTCACATTCATCAGTTAATGGTTGTTCAAAACATTCACAATTAATTGCTTTAGCAAAAATTTTAGCAATTGATGTTTTACCTGTTCCTCGTGGACCATTAAATAAATAAGTTCCTTGAACTTTATTATTTTGAATACTTTTTAAAAGGATTTTTTTAATATAATCTTGTCCAATAACTTCTTCGAAGGTTGCAGGACGATATTTTTGATATAGTGTTTGATTCATCTGCCTTCCCTTCATTATTTAATTAATATAAATAAAAATATTTACATTATTAGCTTCTAAGATTAATTTTATTTTATGTAAATCTTGAATTTTGTTGATAAATATTTTATCAATAGCACGATATAATGTTTGATATTCTAAAATATCTGTTAAATATTCTACCTTAGTTTTACTTTCGTTATAGATATGGATATTTTTTAAATCTTTAATCCTTTTAAATTTTTGTGCATAAGCTAGAATTTTATGATGTGTATTATGCTTTTTATTTTCATAATATATATTATTTAAATATTGTTCAAATTTAAACACTACCATAATATAATGCTCAATTTTATTATAATATAACTCTTCTGGTTTAGTTAATTTAAAATCTTTTTTTATTAAAACATTTAAATCAATAATTGGTATTGCTTTGGAAAAATCTAAACCAAAATTTTTTCTACCAATTGGCAATAAAATTCCATTTTTATGACGCATATTTGATCTAAATGGTACAGCATATTTTATATCAGAAATTGTTAATAATAAACATCCTCTAATATGAGTACTTATTAATATTTCACTATCGTGAACATATAAATATTTTAAATATTCATTATTAAATTCATAAATATACTTATTTATTAAACTCATAAACGTTTATTAGTCATATTATTAATTAATTCATCTAATTCATGTTCTTTATGTTTAGTTTCAATATCCATTATTTTACTTTGTTTTATTTCTACTATTCCTTGGGCTAAATTATTACGATGTTTCAGTTTTTTTTCTATTTCTTGCATTCTTTTATATATTTGCTCTTTTTGTTTTAATCTTTTAGCTGGAATAATATTTAATTCATTTAAACGTTTAATTTCTTGAACATAAGCTTGAAACTCTTGTTTTAAAACTATTTCATATTCTTCTAATTGATTATTAAGATCTTCTAATTCATTTACAGATAAATAATTCAAATCATCTTTAGTTAAATTATTAAAACCTAATCTTTTAACTTCTTTTTTAGAATTTGCTCCACCATTAATATTATCTATCATTTCAAATAAATGTTTCCCAGGTTTCTCACCGCTTTGGTTTAGTGAATGATAGTCTATTTCATCATCTTCAGGAACTATTTCAGATTCTTTGCTTAAAACATCACGGTAAATTTTTGTTGTTTGTTCTAACATTTTATTCATTACTTCACTTTTATCATTTATTTGTTTATGTAATTTGATGACTTCATTATTATTATCTTGAATATTATGAATATTATTATCAATATCTTTTAAATTTGCTGCTGTTTTTTTACTATTTTTATTAACATCTTTAATATTTTTATTTAATTTAATATATAACATCACAGTAATTATCGCTATTATTATTAAAATAATAAAGATATAGTATATTAAATTATCTGAAATTATATATCTTCCACTATTTACTGCACTCATAAATTCCTTTCTATTAGAAAAAGTGATGTTTTCACATCACTTATCTTTTCTAAATCTATGCTGGGTAAACTGAAACTTGTTTTTTATTTTTACCTTTTCTTTCGTACTTAACTACCCCTGATATTGTGGCAAATAATGTATCATCTCCACCACGTCCAACATTATTTCCTGGATAAATTTTTGTACCTCTTTGACGATAAATAATTGAACCAGCATTAGCAAATTGACCATCACCTTTTTTGGCACCTAATCTTTTTGACTCTGAATCACGACCATTTTTAGTTGATCCTGTTCCTTTTTTTGACGCAAATAGTTGTAAATTTAATTGTAATTTAAACATTTTACACCTCCTCAATTTTTACATTTTTTGAGTATTGTTCTTCTAACATCTCTAATCCCATTATTAAAGTTGATATTAATAATTGATTATCTGCTGTTATTTTTTGAATTGAAATTTCAAATTTCCCTTCTTCAATGTTAACTATAATATTTTTTTCTTCAATTGTAAGTAATTTATTAGCAATAGTATAGCAAAGCATTGAAATAGCTGAGCAAACAATATCTTCTCCATAATCAGCATAAAATGCATGACCACTTATTTTTACTTCTTGAATATCGTTATTAATTCTTAAAAGTTTAACTTTTGTCATATTATCCTGAAATATTAGTTATTTTAACTTTTGTATAAGGTTGTCTATGACCTTTTTTAGTTTGTGAATCTTTTTTAGCTTTATATTTAAAGATGATAACTTTTTTGGCTTTACCATGTTTAACTACTTCAGCTTCTACTTTAGCACCTGATAATAAAGGTTGTCCTACATTACCATTAGCCATTAAAACTTCATCAAAAGTTACTGTATCGCCTGCTTCAACATTAGCTAACTTTTCAATAAAAATTTCATTTCCAACTTCTACATTGTACTGTTTTCCACCAGTTTTAAAAATTGCTGACATTATTCCTCCTTATCTTATAAATTATCTTTTGCTATTTGTACATAAGCGGCAAATGTTTGTTGATCATTAATTGCTAAATCAGCTAACATTTTTCTATTTACTTCAACATTAGCTTTACTTAAACCGTTCATTAATTTTGAATAAGATAATCCTTCTATTCTTGATTGAGCATTAATTCTTGTTATCCATAATTTTCTAAAGTCTCTTTTTCTTTGTTTTCTATCTCGGTATGAATATCTCATAGAACGCATTACTTGTTCATTAGCTGTTCTATATAATGTTCTTTTTGAACCAAAGTATCCTTTGGCTAATTTTAAAACTCTTTTACGACGTTTACGTGTTACTGTTCCACCTTTTACTCTTGGCATCTTGACCTCCTTCTTACATCATTTTTGACATTTTTTTAGCTTCTGTTCCTGATACTAAAGAACTTTTTCTTAAATGTCTTTTTTGTTTTTGAGATTTATTACTAAACATATGTGAAGTAAAAGCTCTCCCTCTTTTTAACTTACCTTTACCTGTTTTTTTAAATCTTTTTTGAACAGATGATCTACTTTTTATCTTAGGCATTAATTTACCTCCTTAAATTTTGATAAAAAAATGTGTGAAAGATATCACACAGTTTCTAATTAATTTAATTTTAATATTAGTTACTGTGACAATGTACCTAAAGTTCTGCACTTTCAGGTGAGTTATTTCCTCTTTCCACATACGATAATATGATACTATATTTTTTAATATTTGTCAAACTTATTTGTAAAAGTAAAATTTTATATTATCCTTATAAGTGCCTACTTACTTAAATGTGCCTAATTGTTTATAATTTTTGATTATGTTAAAATTTTATTATAAATATGGAGGAATTATGAAAAAATCAAGTATTATATTATTATTAATTGCAATGAATGCATTTGTTATTTGACTTACAGAATTTATAAGTGTAGGTCTTATACCTATGTTTGTTACTGATTTTCAAATATCTGAATCAACCGCTAGTTTGGCTGTAACATTTTATGCCTTTGGTGTTATTGTAGGGGCTCCTGTACTTAGCGTTATTACTAATAAAATGAATAGAAAGAATGTATTATTACTGGTTATGGGGATTTTTATAGTTGGAAATTTAATCGTACTTAAAGCTCCAAGCTTTGAAATACTTATTATGGGGCGTTTTATTTCCGCTTTTGCTCATGGACTTTTTATGACGGCTTCTAGTATTATTGCGGCTGGAGTTGTAGAAAAAGAAAAACGTTCTTCAGCTATTGCAATTATGTTTACAGGTCTTACCGTAGCTACTATTTTTGGTGTACCTTTTGGAACATTTTTAGCTGCTTTTTTCTCTTGGCGAAGTACTTTTTTATTAATTACTTTATTGGGAATAATTATATTTATCATCGATTTCTTATTTATTCCTAATAATATAAAATCGCCTAAAGTATCAACTCTTAAGAAGCAACTGCAAGTATTTAAATCAAGTAAAGTTTTAATAGTTTTACTAATTACAACTTTAGCTTATGGGAGCACTTTTGTTATTTATACATTTATTTCACCTTTACTTTTAAATGTCGGTTTTTCGCAAACTACAACAACAATAATCTTATTTATCTATGGAATTATGGTTGCTTTGGGAAATACTATTGGTGGTAAATTAACTAATCATAGACCACTTAGTAATTTACTTAAAATTATTATTGGTCAAGTAATCATATTTTTTATCATTACATTCTTAGTTAACTTTAAAATTCCTTTACTTTTAGGAATAATTATTATGGGGCTTTTTGCCTTTATGAATGTACCTGGATTACAACTAGCAATGCTTAGTCGTTCAACTAAATATACACCTAATGCAATTGATTTAGCTTCTGCCTTAAACATTAGTGCTTTTAATTTAGGAATCGCTGGAGGATCATTAATTGGAAGTATTGTATATGCTAATTTGAGTTCTAATATGTTAGGAATATTTGCAGCACTTCTTGCTTTACTAGCAGTAATCTTAATTTTTATTACAAAAGCAGTAAATGAATAATTATATAAATTATATAAACTAAATAAAAAAGAGCAAATGCTCTTTTTTTATTTTATATCTTTTAATTTAGTATATTTTGCTGCTAATTTTTGTTTTATTGCTTCTTCTTTATTAAAGTTAGGATTATTTTTTTCACCCCAAATTCGCATTTCATCTAAAAGTGGTTTTAAAGTTGAACCATAATCAGTTAGACTATATTCTATTAACAGCGGTTTCTCCGAAATTTGTTTTCTATTTATTAATTTTTCTTCTTCTAATTTACGTAAATGAGCAGTTAACATCTTTTGTGAAATATAAGGAATTAAGCGTAACAATTCTCCATTACGTTTAGGACCTTCATTTAAAAAACATAAGATTATTATTGACCATTTGCCTTTTATTTTTTCCATTGTATAATATATTGGATATTCATTCATAGGGCTCCTTATATAATAAAAAAATATCTGAATTAAAATATAATCTTAATTCAAATATTTTTAATGGAGCGGATGATGGGAATCGAACCCACATCACCAGCTTGGAAGGCTGGGGTAATAAGCCATTATACGACATCCGCAATTGTCGTGGTGTCCTGTACAAGATTTGAACTTGTGACTCCTTGATTAAAAGTCAAGTGCTCTACCAACTGAGCTAACAGGACATTAGTGGCGGAGGAAGAGGGATTCGAACCCCCGCGCCGCTCTCGCAACCTGCTGGTTTTCAAGACCAGTCCCTTCAGCCAGACTTGGGTATTCCTCCATAAAATG
>JBKDZV010000039.1:0-17026 GCA_047971455.1 Mycoplasmatales bacterium
ACCTTAGATGTAGACGAAGGTGATATCATAACAATAAATTTAGTTTCTAATTCTAGTAATTCACCTCATCCGTTTCATTTACATGGCCATGAATTCTCGGTAATTAAAGTTAATGATCAAAAAGTTAATAAAAGTTTGCTTCTGGATACCGTAGAAGTATTACCTGATGAAAAAGTTACTATTCAGTTTACAGCTAATAATCCAGGAATTTGGGCTTTTCATTGTCATGATTTAGAACATGCGGCTAGGGGAATGTTTACAACTATTAATTACAATGGTTATACAACAGCAACTTATAATAAATATAATAAAAGTAAGTAAAAGTTAATAAAAAAGTAAAAAAATATGTAATTTACTCAATCAAGGTGAGTTACATATTTTTTAAAGTTAATTAGAAAAAAATTTATAATTAAAGTTGAAAAATTTTAAAAATATGCTATAATTTATGAGTGTTAAAAATGGAGAATTAGCTCAGTTGGGAGAGCACTTGCCTTACAAGCAAGGGGTCAGCGGTTCGAGCCCGTTATTCTCCACCAGAATAAGTCCTGGTAGCTCAGCAGGATAGAGCAACGGCCTTCTAAGCCGTCGGTCAGGGGTTCGAATCCCTTCCAGGACACCATTTAAGTTCAAATAAGTACAGTTTAAGACTATATTTATTTGAACTTTTTTTATATATTTTTAAGCATAATTCTAAAATAAAGGAACTTGTTGATGATTATGTTTAAGATTTTTTTTAGAAGTAGCTTGCTTGGAAAAATTAGAAAATGATAAACCTAAAAGTTTTATTTGGGTTTCAATATTTATATTCCTTAAAATATCAAAAGCAACTTCATGAAGTTCTTCTTTATTATTTGTAAAGTGATCTAAAGAATGCGAGCGTGTAATACTTTTATTATTGATATATTTAATTTTAACCGTAATAGTTTTAGTAAATAGTTGTTTTTCGCTAAAACGAGGATAGATTAAAGTGAAAATTTCCTCTAAAAACTGAGTAATATCTTCTCTTTTAAGTAAATAATTATTTAAAGTACGTTCACTACCAATCGAATGAATGGGGCGATTAGCAATAACTTCTCGATTATCAATTCCTCGAACAATATTATAGTAAAAATTTCCTCGAGTTTTAAAATGTTTTTCTAAATCTGCTAAAGATAACTCTCGTAGTTCTTTACCAGAATAAATTCCCATAGAAATCATTTTTTGTGCAGTTTTATTACCAATTCCAAAAAAGTTAATAATTGATAAAGAATTTAAAAAATTTTCTGTCATTTTAGGAGTAATGACAAATATTCCGTAAGGTTTATTAATATCTGAGGCCGTTTTGGCAAGAAATTTATTATAAGAAACTCCACAAGAACAAGTTAGATTTAAAGTTTGGTAAATATCAGCTTGAATAATTTGTGCCAATTTTGTTCCAGTTTTAATATTTAAATTATTAGTAGTTACATCTAAATATGCTTCATCAACAGAAACCTTTTCAATTTTGTTAGTATATTTTGTAAAAATATTAAAAATATCTTGGGAAACTTTTTTATATAATTCCATATTAACAGGAACAACAATAGCTCGTGGACAAAGTCTTAAAGCAGTATTAACTGGCATTGCAGATTTAACACCAAATTTACGTGCTTCATAAGAACAAGTAGTAACAACTCCTTGACCAACAATAAGTGGTTTATTTTGATATTGTTTATTTTCACGTTGTTCAACAGAAGCATAAAAAGCATCCATATCAACATGAATTATTTTACGATTAAGATGATTAATAGTTGGTGACATATTACTCCTTAAGTTATAGTTAAGTTACTTAAAAATATAAAATTTTATTAATAATTGCTCCTAAGAAAATAATAAAGGAAACACAATAAAAATAAAGTAATAAAACAATAAAAGTGCCAATCATACCATACGTTAAATAAGGTGAAAAATATAAAAAATAAATATTTAATAAATAAAAACTAAAAATTAAGAGCAAAGTTGAGATAAAAGAACCAACAAAATACTTTTTAAAATTATGTTTAATAAAATCTGAAGCGGCATAAATTAACATCAAAATACTAAACATAAAGAATGGTAAAATTAAAAAGTTGATAAGATGAGAAATAAAAGGAATTTGAATATGTAAAGTATTAGCTAAAATATTAATGAAACTAGATAAAATAATAATAAAAATAAAAAACATAAAAATTAAAGAAATAAAAAGAAAATTTAAAAAAATGGAAATTATTCGATTTTTAACTGAAGAACGTTGATTATCATGTTGATAAATTTCATTTAATAAACGTAAAAATACTGAAGTTATTGAAGAAGCAGAAAAAATAGCAATTAAAAAACTCAATGAAACTACGTAAAAATCAATATTCAAATAATAATCCAAAAAATCATCATTAATAATTGGATCTAAATAAGTAGGAATATGTTGATTAATAAAAACTAACAAAGCTTCAGTATTAATTGGTAATAAACTTAATAAAAAAGTAAAAATTAGTAAAAAAGGAAAAAATGATAAAACAAAATAAAAAGATGTTTGAGCACAAATATCAGTTATTTTAAAGAATTTAATATTATTAATAAGTTCTTGAAAAAAAATAAGACTTTTATTTTTCATAATTAATCTCCCACAAATATAAACCTTGGGGTGGCATTTTAGAATTTAGTTCAAATTTTTTACCAGATAATAAAAATGTTTTAATCTCGTTTAAAGATGTGTTATGTTTATACCAATAAAGAATAGCACTAATTAAAATTCGAATCATGTTATATAAAAATCCGTTTCCTGTAATTTTAAAATAAAAATGATTAGTGTCTTCTTGAATAAACATAAGGTCATAAATTGTTCTTGTAGTATCTTTAGCATCTTTTTTGGGATTACAAAATCCATTAAAGTCATAAGTTCCAATAAATAAAGTACAAATACTATTTATTCGAGCAATATCTAAAGTTTGAACTTCCCAAAAGTAAGCATAGTTTTGAGAAAATAAATCATAAGTAGTATTAATTTTATAACAATAAGTTTTAGATACTACAGCATAACGACAATGAAAATCATTAGCAACTTTTTGTAATTTCTCAATTTTAATACTTTTAGGTAAAGTTTCATTAAGATAATTTAAAAATTTAAGTTGGGAAAAACTTTGATTAGTTTTAAACATTATTTTTTGAGCAAGAGCATGAACTTTAGCATCAGTCCGAGAAGCTGAGATTAATTTGATATGTTCAGTAAAATAATTATCAATAACTAAATTTAATTGTTCTTCAATCGTATTAGAAAACTTTTGTTTAGCATATCCACCAAAAGTTGAACCATCATACATAACAGTAAGTAAATAATTTGTATAAGTTTTAGAACTATTGTTATTAGAAATTTCTTTTTTTAAATTATTATTAATTTCTTTTTTTTTTAATCTTTTTTTTTCACGTGGTGTCATTATAACTAAATATCCTTAATTTTTTTATAACTCATTAAACTAATTATAACATTTATTAAATTACTAAATAATAATTTCTTTAATAATGATCTTTACTATTAATATGAGATTACTTAAAGCTGTTTTTATTTTTCAAACAATCGATGATGGAGTTATTGCTGTTAGATTCATGACTATTTTTGGGATTTTTCCTTTTATTGCTTTTAAAATTAGAAACATTAGATTATTAAGAAAAAAGTTAAATTAGTTTAAAAAATAAATTTTTTATGAAAAAATTTCAATAAATTATGAAAAAATAAAATGGATATAAAGTTAGATAACAGCAAAATATTGTATTTAAAAGCTATTTGTAAGCTTTTAAAATTTTATTTTTAAAAAAATGTAATATAAGGTAGGACAAAAAATAAAAAAAATATCATAAATTTATTAAATAAGTTATAATATAAGAAAATTTAAAAGGGAGACAAACACATATGTTAAAAGTTTATACGAGTTATAATTGTTCATCGTGTAAAAAAACTATGAAATGGTTAGAAGAACAAGGAATTGAATATGAAAATTATAATTTTTTTTCTAAGTCTTTGACAAAGGAAGAAATTTTATATATTTTAAAGTATACAGATAATGGTTTTGAAGATATTATTTCTGAACGTTCTAAAGTTTATGAACTTCATAAAGAAGAATTAGAGAAAATGTCTGTAAATGATTATATAGAATTTATTACAGATAACCCTTCAATTTTAAAACGTCCAATAATAGTTGATGATGTAACAGAAAATATTTTAGTAGGTTATAATAAGTATGATATGGAAATGTTTTTATAAACTTAAGGTAAAACTTAAGTTTTTTTAATTATAAGGGGGCAAATGGAAGAAAAAAAGATTATTGAATTAGGTTTAAATACTGCTAAAGTACAACAAAGGTTACAACAAGATGGTTTGAATGAAATAAAAAGAAAAAGAGTAAAAAATAAATTAGAAATATTAATCGGCGTAATCAAAGATCCAATTTTATTAATTATGTTAGTTGCTTTAATTATATCTTTTATAACGGGATATCAAGAACAAGAATTTTCTGAAGTTATCGTTATTGGGTTATTACTAATTATCAATATTTTAATAAGTTTTATTCAAGAAGTAAAAACTATTCAAAAATTACAAGCCTTAAATTCTTTAAATGAAGATGATGATATTGTAATTAGAGATGGTCAAGAACAAAAAATTTTATCAAAATACTTAGTAGTAGGTGATATTGTTAAATTAAATTTGGGTATTATTGCTCGAGCAGATATGCAAATTTTACAGGCTAATAATTTAAAAGTGGATGAAGCTTTTTTAACAGGGGAAAGTGATGAAGTAACCAAACAAGAGATGGAAATAATTTATGCTAATTCGCCAATAACTAATGGAGCAGGTTATGGGCAAGTAGTTGCTATTGGAATGAATACTAAAATTGGAGAAATAACTAAACAAGTTGATAAAGTTGAAAAAGAAGTATCTCAATTAGAAAAAAAAATTTTAGATATTAGCAAAGTTTTATTAATTATAGCAATTATTACAGCTATAATTATCGCTATTTTAACAATTTTAAATGGGCAAAGTTTAGAAGAAACTTTATCGATTACAATAAGTATTTTAATTGCTACTGTTCCTGAAGGATTGGCAACAGTATTAGCCATTGTTTTAACTTTCATGTCTCAAAAAATGGCTAACAATAATGCTTTAGTAAAAAAAGTTGCTTTATTAGAAACTTTAGGAGAAGTAGAATATGTTTGTTCGGATAAAACAGGAACGATAACAAAAAATAAAATGAAAGTAACAAAGCAAATTCAATTACAAACAACAGAATTAACAATGGCAATGCAAAAAATAGTAATAGATACGCAAACTCCGACTTCAAGAGCAATCAATGAGTTTTTACAAACAAAAGAAGTAGTTAATAAATTAAAGATTTTAGATAATATCCCGTTTAACTCGAAACTTAAAAAATCATTAACTTTAATACAAGATGAACAAGAAAATAATTATCTTATTTGTGTTGGAGCTCCTGATTTTTTAATAACAAATGTTGAACAACAAATAAAAGAAGTAGAAAATTATGCTAAGCAAGGCTTAAGAACTTTATTAATTACTTACCAAAAAACGGAGCTACAAACTTTAACAAATTATGCTCCTGCTCAAGCAGTAGACTTTACACCAATAGCCTTATATGGAATCCAAGATCCACCAAAAAAAAGTGCGATTCAGGCAATAAATAAGATGCACAAAGCTGGGATAAAGGTAGTTATGATAACTGGAGATAATTTACAAACTGCTAAAGCTATTGCTAAACAAGCTTTAATTTATAAAGAAGCAGATGATTTAGCGATTACCGGATCTGAGTTAAATACTTTAACAAATGAAGAATTTGCTCAACAAGTAGAAAATATTAAAGTTTATGCTCGAGTTCAACCAGAAGATAAATATAAAATTATTACAATGTTACAAAGTAAAGGTAAAATAGTAGCGATGACAGGAGATGGAACTAATGATTCTATTGCTTTAAAAAAAGCTAATGTTGGCGTGGCTATGGGAAATCAAGGGACGGATATTGCAAAAGAAAGTGCTGATTTAATTTTATTAGATGATAATTTTGCAACAATTAATGAAGCAATTGCTGGAGGACGTTTAATTTTTGATAATTTACGTAAGTTTATTAAACAAATGTTAACATCAAATACTGCTCATGTTGGTGGAATTTTATTTGCTTTATTAGCTGGATTATTTTTACAATCAGCAATAATTTTACCAATGACCGCTGTCTTGATTTTATGGGTTAATGTTGTATCAGATGCTATTCCTTGCTTAGCTTTAGGTTTAGATACCGAAGAAACTGACTTAATGCTTCGTGAGCCAATTAATCCACAATTAAAATTATTAGACAAGAAAATGATTATTGAAATTTTAATTAGAGGTTTAATTATTGGATTTTTAGTATTTTTAACTTTTTATTTTATGTTAAAGTCTGGATATAGTGAACCTTATGCACGAACAGTAGCTTTTATTGTTTTATCCTTTGGACAACTAATTCATATTTTTGATGCTCGTAGTTTTAAAACAATTTATTTAAAAAATCCTTTAGAAAACAAATTACTTTTAGGAGCAGTTAGTTTATCAGCTATTTTAAACTTAATAATTGTTTATACTCCACTGAATAAAATTTTTGGTTTAGAACCACTAAACATTAAAGTTTTATTGTTAGCCATACTTTTAGCATCAACAGCTACTTTTTTAATATCACTATGTAAATTAATTTTTATCAAAAGTAGCAAAATATAATAAAGACTAACACTAAAGTATTAAAAAAGTAGTTAAGCAAATTTAAGTGATTATTTAAATATTTATTAATATATTAGATATTATTGCAATTAGTGTACTAAAGTGCTACAATATAAGCATGAAAAAAATAATATTAACAATGTTAATACTTTTGTTATTAAGTACGTTCCCAGTAAATATTATTGCTGAAGAAGTAGAAGAGGAATCGACTTTAACAACTGAAGAACAAATTGAAAAGTTACAAGATGAAGTTGCTCAAAAAGTAGATACATTAAATGAATATGAAAGTGATTTAGAAAAATTAGAAAAAAATATTGATGCCTTGGAAAAAAAGGAGCAAGCATTAATAAGGGAAAAAACAGAATTACAAGAAAAAATAAAAAAATCAGAAAATTATATTCGTAATTATTTAGAGTTTTTGCAAGAAGCCCAAAACACTAAGTTACTTTTACGAATTTTAGTAGACAAAGATTTTTTACCTGCTTTATATCAAATTTTAAAAGTATCGAAATACGTTTCAAAAGAATTTGAAGAAATAGTTACTGATATTAATGAATTAGAGGTAAAAGAATTAGAATATACGCAAACTTTAGAAACTTTAGAACAAGATAAAAAAGAATTAGAAGTAAAAATAAAAAAATCAGAAGAAGTATATGTCAACTTAAATAAACAACTAGTGGAGTTAGAAAAAGTATCAGATTTTAAAAATTTATATGATGATAATGCTAAAATTTCGCAAAAAGAACAAGAAAAAGTAATGAAAGAAGCTAATATTTCAGAAGATGATTATGATTATGTTGATTATATTGTAACTCATGAAAGTAGTTGGAATTATACAGCAACTAATCCATATTCGGGGGCTTATGGATTATGTCAATCATTGCCACCTGAGAAAATGAAAACCGCTGGAAATGATTGGAAATCAAATCCAGTAACGCAATTAACATGGTGTAATAATTATGCTAAATCTCGTTATGGTTCTTGGGAAAAAGCGCAAAAATTTTGGCGAGAAAATAATTGGTGGTAAACTTAAGATATTCCTTAAAGGAATATTTTTTTATTTTTTAAAAAAAACTTTTAAAAATAGGATATAATAAAGAGAAAGTTTAAAAGGAGAAAAGATGAATGAACAATTAGGATTTGCCTTAAGTAATGTTTCAGGAATAAGTGGACATGAAGAAAATGTTAGAAAAATAATGGAAGATAATTTACAAGATTATGTAGATGAGTTTACTTTTGATAAGTTAGGTTCATTAATTGGAATAAAAAAAGGTCAAGGAAATGGACCAAAAATTATGCTAGCAGCTCATATGGATGAAGTAGGATTTATTGTTAAACAAATTGATGATAACGGTTATTTAAAATTTTCGCCAGTTGGTGGTTGGTGGAGTCAAGTATTATTAGGACAACGTGTTAAAGTTGTTAATAGCCAAAATCAAGAGTTTATTGGAGTTATTGGTTCAACTCCTCCACACGTTTTACCAAAAGAAAAAAGAAATGAAGTTGTACAAATTCAAGATATGTTTATTGATGTAGGAGCTAAAGATAAAGCTGAAGTTGAACAAAATGGAATAAATATTGGAGATATGATTGTTCCGGATTCAACAGCTGTTAATTTATTAAACGAAGATTTTGTTTTAGGAAAAGCTTGGGATGATCGTATTGGTTGTTTAGTCTTAATTGAAGTTATGCAACGTTTAGCTAAAGTGAAGCATCAAGCAGATGTTTATGCTGTAGCAACTGTTCAAGAAGAAATTGGTTTAAAAGGTGCTAAAACTGCAGCTAATAAAATAAATCCGGATATTGCTTTTGCCTTAGATACTGGGATAGCTGGAGATACACCAGGAATGACTAAAGACCAATCACAATCAGATTTAGGAAAAGGACCACAATACACAATTATGGATGGGGGAATGATAATTCATAATGGTTTAAAAAAATATATTCAAGAGGTAGCTCAAGAAGAAAAAATTGCTGTGCAACCAGAAATTTTATTAGGTGGAAGTACTGATGCGGCAAGTATTAATATTTCCGGAACTGGAGTTCCAGCAACATGTATATCTTTAGCAACTAGATATATCCATTCACATAACTCAATAATTTCTAAAAAAGATTTTCAAGGAGCAGTTGATTTATTGGTGAATTTAATTATTAATTTAGATAATACAAAATATGAAGAAATAATTAATAGTTAAAAAGTAAGACATATTTAAAAGGGGAAGAATGAAAAAGTTTTTATTAAAATTCAAAGATTTTTTGGATCAAACAACATTTGTGGAAGTAGCAGTTGGACTATTAATTGCTTCAGCAGTTAAGGATTTAATAACTTCATTTACTGAAAGTTTAATTACACCAATTATTTCAAAAATTTTTACGGTTTTTGGTTTAAGTCAAGATCCTAAAGCAGTAACAACAGTATTTGGGATAGATTTTAGTTTTTATACTTTTATCTCAGATTTAATATCATTTATAATAATCTTATTTGTAGCATTTTTAATTTTAGAAAGCTATGCTAAATTCAAAGAATTTACTAAAAAAGAAAAGGCTGAAGAAGAAGTGATAACTAAAGAACAAGAACTGTTAAGTGAAATTAGAGATTTATTAAAAAATAAGTAATTAAAATAAGTTAATGAAGTTTAAAATGAAAAGTAACAATATCTTTAATCAAGAACTTTGTTACTTTTTTATTGGAAATTTAAACATCATAAAATTATAATATATATATTTTGATTAGCTGTAATTAACAACTAAAAGAATTAAGAATAAGTAAATAAAGTACAATAAAGCCTTAAAATATGTTATGATACTATGGAGCACGATAATCCATACTTGGCCATACGAATTTATATCTAGTGCTTTTTAAAGTGGTATAATTTTGCAAGTATAAGAAATAACAAACAATAGGAGGAAATATGGCAATTACAGTAAAAGAATTAGTAGAAAGTGGAGCACATTTTGGACACCAAAAGAAAAAATGGAATCCGAAAATGAAACAATATATATATACAGTAAGAAAAGGAACACATATTATTGATTTACAAAAAGCATCAGAAATGTCACAAACATTATATAATGAAGTAAAAGAACAAGCAACTAAAGGTGATATTTTATTTGTTGGAACAAAAAAACAAGCTAAAGATGCTATTAAAAAATATGCAATAGAAGTTGAACAACCATATGTAGATAACAGATGGTTAGGAGGAACTTTAACTAACTTTAAAACAATCAAAAATAGAATTCAAAGATTAGAAGACTTAGAAAATTTATTTGATTCAGAAGATATTGAAAAATATCCTAAAAAAGAACAAATGTTAATGCGTAAAGAAATGGAAAAATTAGATAGATTTTTAGGTGGAATTAGAAATATGACACGTATGCCTAAAGCTGTTTTCATTATTGATTCATTAAATGAAAAAAATGCTATAGCTGAAGCTAAAAAATTAGGAATTAAAGTATTAGGAATTGCTGATACTGATTCTAATCCCGACGTTTTTGATACATTTATGCCTTCAAATGATGATGCTATTAAAGCAGTAGATTTAATTTTATCAAAAATGACTAAAGCCGTAGAAGAAGGTAAAAACGAAAGAAAAAGTAACTAGGAGGTAATATGAGTTTAGCAAGTTTAGTAAAAGATTTACGTCAAAGAACTGGTGCTGGAATGATGGATTGCAAAAAAGCCTTAGAAGCATCAGATAATGACATTGATAAAGCAATTGAATGGTTAAGAGAAAATGGAATTGCCAAAGCTGCTAAAAAAGGTGACCGTGTTGCAGCAGAAGGTTTAACTAAAACAATAATTTCAGGTAATAAAGCCGTTATTTTAGAATTAAATGCCGAAACTGATTTTGTTGCTAAAAATAAAGAATTTTTAGCATTATTAGAAAAAGTGGCTTCTGGATTATTAAATTCAGGTGCTACAACATTAGAAGCAGGTTTAGCAGTTGATATTGATGGCGAAACAATTGAACAATTAATAACAGCAGGAACTGCAACTATTGGAGAAAAATTAACATTAAGAAGATTTACAATTTTAGAAAAAACTGATGCTGAAGCATTTGTCGAATACCAACATATGGGTGGTAAAATATCTGTTTTAGTAAAATTTGCTAAAGAAAATCAAGAATTAGGTAAAAATATTGCGATGCATATTGCTGCTGAAAAACCGTTATACTTAAATAAAGAAGCTGTATCAGCTGAGGTTTTACAAAAAGAAGAAGAATTAATTTACAAAGAATCAGTAATTGAAACTTTAAAAAAAGAAGCAGCTAACGCAATTAAAAAAGAAGAAGAACAAGCAGGTAAAGCTTTATATACAAAAGAAGAATTTGCTATAAAAATGGAAGAAGCAGCTCAAGGAACATTACCTGAAAGCTTAGAAAAAAGAATTACAGGAATTGTTAAAGGAAGAGTTAATAAATTTTTAACACAATCATGTTTATTATCACAAGGATATGTTATGGATGATAAAAAAACTGTTGAAGAAATTATTAAAGAAGCAAATAATGAAATTGAACAATTTATCCGTTATGAAGTAGGAGAAGGAATTGTTAAAGAAGAAGTTAATTTTGCTGATGAAGTAGCAGCACAAGCAAATATATAAAATTAAGGAATACTTTTAAGTATTCCTTATGTTTCAGTAAGGAGCTATTTTGAAAAAAAGAATAATCTTAAAATTATCAGGTGAAGCGCTTAGTGCCGGAAGTGAAAAAGTTATTAATCAACAAGTTATTGAAGAAATTTCTAGTGAAATAAAAGAAGTAGTGTCAAATGAGATTGAAGTAGGAATTGTTGTTGGTGGTGGGAATATTTGGCGTGGAGTAGAAGCCCAAGAATTAGGTATGGATCGTTCACAAGCTGATTATATGGGAATGATGGCCACTATTATGAACTCCTTAGCTTTACAAGATGGTTTGGAAAAAGCAGGAGTAGATACTCGAGTTCAAACTACTTTACGAGTAGATAGTGTTGCTGAACCTTATATTCGTCGTAAAGCAATTAGACATTTAGAAAAGGGACGAGTAGTAATCTTTGCTGGTGGAACAGGAATGCCATATTTTTCAACCGATACTAATACAATGTTAAAAGCAGCAGAAGTAGATGCCCAATATGTCTTAATGGCTAAAAATGGAGTAGATGGTGTTTATGATAAAGATCCTAATAAATTTGGCGATGCCATAAAATATGATAAATTAACATTTAGAGAAATGTTAGAAAAACAGTTAAAAGTAATTGATCTTACGGCGGCAACAATGGCTGAAGAAAATAATTTAGAAGTTATTATTTTTGATATGAATGAAAAAGGCAACATTGTTAAAGTATTAAATGAAACAAAAATAGGAACTAAAATTAAAAAAGGAGAATAAAATGGACTTAAATAGTATTGAAAATCAAATGCAAGAAGCAGTTAAACACTTAGAAGCTGAGTTCGTTAAAGTGAGAACAGGAAGAGCTAATCCAGCAATGTTAGATGCTGTTAAAGTTGTTGCTTATGGTAGTGAGACTCCAATTAACCAAGTGGCTTTAATTAATGTTCCAGAAGCTAGACAATTAGTAGTTAAACCATTTGATCCCAGTTTATTAAAAGAAATTGAAGCAGGAATAAATAAAGCGGATATTGGAATAAATACAACAAATGATGGAGAAGTAATAAGATTAAATATTCCCTCTTTAACAGAAGAAAGTCGTAAATTATTGACTAAAGAAACTAAAGAATTAGCGGAAAATGCTAAAGTAAGTGTTAGAAACATTCGTAAAAATGCAAATAATGATGTAAAAAAAGATAAAGAAACAACCGAAGATGATAAAAAACAATTAGAACAAAAAGTTCAAGATTTAACAAATAAATATAATAAAATAATTGAAGAAAAGTTAGTTAAAAAAGACCAAGAAATAATGACAATTTAATTCATTGAGGCCAAATGAAACAACGAATGATAGGTGGAATTACTTTTGGTTTAGTAGTTTATTTATGTATTTTTTTAAACTTATTTATTATTGCGGACTTATTTTTTTTAGTAGTAGGAATTTATGAATTAATTCAAATGATGAAAAAAGGTATTAAACCTTATAGTATCATATATTTTATAATTTTCTGCTTAGGAATTATTAGCATGTTTTGGATTGCCCATAATTTAGAAAGTAAAATGTATATTTTAATTTTAGTTTCTTTAACTATGTTAAATGATGTTTTTGCGTATTTTATCGGTAAAAAAATCGGGAAAACTCATTTTTCTAAAACCTCACCAAATAAAACAATTGAAGGTTTATGTGGTGGACTTTTAATAAGTTTAATCGTTTTTTTATTATACCTTATACTTTTTGATTATCGTTATGAACTAACTATTTTTACTAAATTACCACTTTTAAATACTATTGTGATTATTATTATTACTTTAATTTGTTCGGTAATTGGAGATTTATTAGAGTCTAAACTTAAACGTTTATACCAAGTAAAAGATAGTGGAACAATTATTTATGGACATGGAGGAATTTTAGATCGTGTTGATTCATGGATTTTTGCTAGTATTGCTTTTAGCATATGTATTTATATTGTTTTATAGTATTTTAACAAAAGTCAAGTAATTATTAAGCAAAAAAAAATAAAATTTGTTATAATTTATTTATAAATAGGAGGCAGTATGAAAAAAAAATCATTTTTTATCGGAGCAGCAATTGGGGCAACAATTGGAGCGATCGCTACAGCCTTAACAACCCCTAAACGTGGAGAAGAATTACGTAAAAATATTAAAGATGAAGCAGATAAATTTTACACAGATACTAAAATAAAATATTCCGAATTATCAGAAACAGCAATTCAAAAATATAAAGAAGAAAAAGATAAAATTTTAGAAATTTATGAAAAAGGAAGTGCAAGATATAAAGAAGAAATAGAAAAATTAAATAATAAATATTTCACTAAAGAAGAAAAAGCAAATGATAAAAGTCATGAGATGAAGCAAGATGATGATAGAAAAAATAAGGAAGATAAATAATAATCTAGTTCTTACTAGATTATTCTATTTTATTATATGAAAAGAGTTTTAGCAATTGATTATGGAGCCAAAAGAATTGGGCTAGCTTTAAGTGATCCTTTAAAGATTATTGCCGCTCCTTATGAAGTTTGGGAAAATAAAGGACAAATAAATTTTTTTGAAAAACTAAATAATTTAATAACATCACAAAAGATTGATACATTAATTATTGGACTACCTAAAAATATGGATGGAACAATAGGTTTTCAAGCCCAAGAAGTAAAGGCAGTGTTTGAAAAATTTTCGCATAGTGAATTAAAAAAAATAGTTTATTTTGATGAACGTTTATCATCTAAACAAGCAACAGAAATATTACATCAAAAAGGTATTAAAGAAAAAGAACAAAAAGGAATAAAAGATGCTTATGCGGCTAGCATTTTTTTAAAGGAGTATTTAGAATATGGTCAATGATACAGAAAAATATATAACTTTAATTGGAGAAGACAATACTGAGGTATTAGCAGAAATTTTATTTACTTTTGAATATGAAGAAGAAAACTATGTCTTATTAACTTTAGTAGATGAAATTAATGCCGAACAAGAGGAATATGAGATTTTAGCCTATAAATATGAAGAAAAAGAAAATAAAGAAATAGGTAATTTAATTGAAATTCCTGATGGTTCATCAGATTGGGATATTGTCGAAGAAATGTTTAACACTTTTGAAGCTGGTGAATTTAACGGATAATAATTAAAATAAATAAATATCAGTAGAACATTGAAAAACTCAATGTTCTAATGTTTTGCTATTATTTCTTAACAATTTAAATAACAAAAAAGAAGTTGGTGAAAATGGATAATGTAGTAAGCGTTTTTAATACCGATAATTATGTTTTAAAAGCTAATGAAATAGAAGAATTAGAATTAGAAGAATTAGGTTTGATTTATTATTTTGTACTAATTAAAGAAGATGTATCTTTAAAGAAAATGTTACAAAAATTTAATTTAGATATTTCAGAATTCAAACAAAAATTACAAATTTTAGAAAATAAAAAAAAAATAAAATTAGAAATAGTTATTAAAGAATACGACAAAGTTTATTGGAATATATCATTAATTCATAGTGAAAGAATAATACCAAGTATTAGAAATTATCATGAATTATTTTACTTAACGACTGTTCAACAAACAAATTTAAGTCAAATTAAAGACTCACAAGAATTATTTTTAAGATTATATAATATTTATAAAAATAATACAGATAAATATGTACCACAGGTGAAAAAAATAGAGAATTTAGAACAGTATACCGAAAATTTAAAAGTAATTAATCCTTTGGAATTTATTTGGTCTTTTGGAATCAAACCAGATGTTAAAGAAGTTTATACAATTTATGAAGCAATTTGTCTAAACAATACTAAATTTGAACTAGTTAATTTTTTAATTGATTATACAGTTTCTACTTCAATTTACAAAAATTTTTCTACTAATTTTTTTAATAAAGTTTTGGAAAATTGGCAAAATAATGATATTAAAGAATTGGATCAGGCTATGAAATATGTAAAAACTAAAAAGGCTGAACAGCGACAAGGTAATTATGTAGATCCTAATTGGGAAGATATAGAAAAAGAAGAAACTAAAACGCAAAATTATAATAAATTAGAAGAAATTGAGAAAATAATAAAAGGAACAACTTAATGATAGATTATAAACAAAAAATTATTAATGAAATAAATATAGTTGATATTGTAGCACAATATGTAGAATTGGAAAAAAAAGGTCAAAACTATAATTGTATTTGTCCTTTTCATGATGATACTAATCCTTCATTAGTGGTTAGCGAAAAAAAACAAATATTTAAATGTTTTGTTTGTGGTGAAGGTGGAAATGCCATTAATTTTGTGCAAAAGTATGAAAAAATCCCTTTTAAAAAAGCGTTAGAAAAGTTAGCTACAAAAACTGGAATTAGTTTACCAAAAAAAGATAATAAAAATGAGAAATATTTTGAAATTTTGGAAAAAGTAAAACTATTTTATAATAAAATTTTAGCTAATTCAGAACTAGCAACAAAAGCTAATGAATATTTATTAAAAGAACGAAATTTATTACCAGAAGATATTAAAAAATTTGAATTAGGGTTTTCACCTTTATTTTCTGAAGCCTTATATCAATTTTTAACCCAAGAAAGTGCAGCAGAGCCTAAGTTATTATTAGAACTAGAACAATTAGCACTTTTTAATGAAAAAAACTTTGACTTTTTACAAGGGAGAATTACTATTCCTTTATATAACGCTGAAGATGAGCTAGTTGGATTTTCTGGAAGAACTTTACAACAAGGTAATGCAATAAAGTATTTAAACTCTAAAGAATCAGTAATTTTTCATAAAAGTTCGATACTTTATAATTTTAATAATGTTATTGGTAATAATAACCAGGAATTATTAGTTGTTGAAGGGTACTTTGATGTAATAACAGCAGTAAAAAAGGGAATTGAAAATGTTGTGGCAACAATGGGAACCGCTTTTAACCAAGAACATATTAAGTTGTTAAAAAAATATCATATAACTAAAGTATTTTTAGGCTTTGACTCAGATAAAGCAGGGCAAAAAGCTTTGACTAAAGCAGCAGACTTACTAATAGAAAATAAAATTGAAGTTGAAATTATTACATATGAAGATTATAAAGATATTGATGAATATTTAAATGCCAAAGATGTAAGTAAACATGATTTATTACATAATGCCCAAGACTATTGTCTTTATTTAGCAGAGCAAAATGTTAATAATAATGATTTAAATAAAAAAGCTGAATTAATTAATCAAATATGCAATTACTTAAATAAATATGTTAATAAAGTAAAAGTTAATTTATTAATTGACAAGATAGTTACTATTTTGAAAGTAGATAAAGAGCTACTTTTAACAACCTTAACTAATTTAAGGCAAAAAGAAAGTAATTCATTAAATATTTATCCTCAAGAATTTCAAACAAAATCACAAGAACTAGTGCCAACAGGAAAACTTAATAGTGAAGAGCAAATTTTATACTTAATAACTTTAAAAAAAGAAAATTTTGATTATGTAAAAGGAATTATTGAACTTAACGAATTTGAATTTGTAACCTTAGCTAATGATTATACCAAATTACAAGAACTTTATGCTTTACAAGAAGAAATAGATGAAGTTTTATTATTAGATGAAATTACTAATTATTACCAAATTTATGATAAATTAAAAAAAGATAATTATATTAAATACTTTAAAACTGATAATTCTTTAGCGATTATTAAAGATTTAATATATGCGAA
>JBKDZV010000040.1:0-6005 GCA_047971455.1 Mycoplasmatales bacterium
AAAAAGTAAAATTGAAGCAAAACAAACACAAGTTTGTATTATATAGTATAGGTTTAATGGCCTTATTAATTATCAGAGTAGGACAATATTTAAACTATACCAAAGCTCAAGCCTTAAGTGGTAATAAGGGAAAATAATGAATAAATTAAATAGCATAATCTTTAATAAAGTGTTTTGGAGTATGATAGTTGTAAATATACTAATAATGATAATAGGAGAAGCATTATATGCTTCTCTTATTATATTGTTATTGTATGGTGGAATTAGTACGACAATTGTCTTATTAGTAATTGTCTTATTAGTAAGTAATAAAACATGGTGCTATAATAAATGGAGTAGTATGAAGTTTAGCATATTATAAATACAAAAAAATAATAAAATGATCTAATTATAAGTTGTAGACAAAATCGTATATATTTTTTAGAGCTTGAGAGTTCATTTTTAAAAATACAATACATTTTTAATGAACTTTAAAAAAAAACCAACATTTTTCTTTTTTTATGCTATAATAATAATTGGTGTTTGTAGTCGTAGAGATTTTTCTTTGGCACACCCGACACCATGAACATTAGAATTAATAAGGAGGCACAATGGCTAAATTAAAAATTAAACTAAAAGGTTATGACCATAAAGCAGTAGATGGTTCAGTAAAAAAAATAGTTGAACAAGTTGAACAAAGTGGAGCTAAAGTTGTAGGACCAGTTCCTTTACCAACTGAAAGAAATGTTTATACTATTTTACGTAGTGTACACGTTAACAAAAAATCACGTGAACAATTTGAATTAAGAACTCATAAAAGAATGATTGAAGTTATTAATCCAAATGATGAAACAAAAGCAGCATTATCAAGATTAACAATACCAGCAGGTGTGTTAGTTGAAGTAAAATAATTTTAATTTAAAAAAATAATTAAACATTATGACACAAAATAAATAAAAGAGGTGTTCGATGATGAAAGGAATATTAGGAAAAAAAGTTGGTATGACTCAAGTTTTTGCAAAAAATGGTGAGTTAGTACCTGTAACCGTAATTAAGGTTGAAACAAATAAAGTTTTACAAGTTAAAACAAATGAAACTGATGGATATAGTGCTATCCAATGGGGTGTGGAAGACAAAAAAGAAAAACACACATCTAATCCAGAATTAGGACATGCTCAATAAGAAGATTCTTTAGGAAAAAGATTTGTAAAAGAAATTCGTTTAGATGAAGAAACAATTACAAACTATGAATTAGGTCAAGAATTAACAGTAGATCTTTTTGAAGCTGGAGAAATGATAGATGTTCAAGGAATTTCAAAAGGAAAAGGGTTCCAAGGTTCTATTAAAAGACACGGACAATCAAGAGGACCTATGAGTCATGGTTCAAGATACCACCGTCGTCCAGGATCAATGGGTGCGGTTGCTCCTGCAGTATTTAAAGGTAAAAACTTACCTGGACATATGGGACAAGAAACAGTAACAGTTCAAAATTTAGAAATTGTTGTTGTGGATCATGAAGCAGGATTATTATTAGTTAAAGGAAACGTTCCTGGAGGGAAAAAATCATTTTTAACTATTAAGAGTGCGATTAAAAATGTAACAAAAAAAGAAAATATTGAGTTAGTTGGATATGATCAAGCTACTGAAGTAGAAGATGCTGCCCCAACTACAGAAGAATAGGAGGCAAACATGGCTAGTATAGATGTATTAGGTTTTGATGGAAACAAAACATCAACTATTGAATTAAATGATACAATATTTGGCATTGAACCAAATCAAAACGCTATTTATGATGCAGTTATTATGCAAAGAGCTTCTTTAAGACAAGGAACTCATGCAGTAAAAGATAGAAGTCAAGTTAGCGGTGGTGGAAGAAAACCATGGCGTCAAAAAGGAACAGGTAGAGCAAGACATGGATCAATTAGATCACCACAATGGAAAGGTGGAGGAATTGTATTTGGACCAACACCTAGAAGTTATTCATATAAAATAAATAAAAAAGTTAGAAGATTAGCATTAAAATCAGTAATAGCTGAAAAATTTCAAGCAGGAGACTTAATTGTAATTGAAAATTTAGCATTTGATACTCCTAAAACAAAACAAATAACACAATTATTTGCGAATATAAATGTTGATCGTAAACCATTATTAACAACAAGTCAATATGATGAAAATGTCTTTTTATCAACAAGAAACATTCCAGGAGCATTAAATTTAGATGTTGAAGGATTAAATGTTTTAGATATAGTAAATGCTCACAAATTAATTTTAACACAAGATGCAGTTGCTAAGTTAGAGGAGGTGTTTGCATAATGGCAGTAAAAAAAACAACATTCGGTAAACGTGGTGTCAATAAGGCAATTAGACAAGCAAGAGAACAAAAAGCCATTGAAACTAATTTAACTAAAACTCAAAAGTATGATGCAATTCATAGACCGATAATTACTGAAAAATCTATGGAAGCAGTTGATCAAAGAAAATATACTTTTGCGGTAGATAAAAATATTACAAAACCAAATATTAAAGCAGCAATTGAAGAAATATATGGCGTAGAAATTGAA
The DNA here is from genome assembly GCA_047971455.1 of Mycoplasmatales bacterium. Lineage (GTDB taxonomy): Bacteria > Bacillota_I > Bacilli_A > UBA3375 > UBA3375 > JBKDZV01. The sequence continues at coordinate 2,541 of JBKDZV010000040.1, forward strand.
TCTATTAGAACAGCAAATGTTAAAAGAAAACCTAAAACAGTAGGTAGATATAGTGGATTTAGAAGTGGATATAAAAAAGCCATCGTTAAATTATCAAAAGAATCTAAAACAATTGAATCATTTGATATGTAATAACAAAACTTAAATATAGGCATAAAAGGAGGAAGTTATGGCAATTAAGACGTATAAGCCAATGACTAATGGTCAAAGAAACATGTCAGTATTAAAATATAAAGAAATTTTAACAACTGATAAGCCTGAAAAAAGTTTACTTGTAGCAAAAAAGAAAAATGCAGGTAGAAATAATCAAGGGAAAATAACAGTAAGACACCATGGTGGTGGAGCAAAACAAAAATATAGAATAATTGACTTCAAAAGAAATAAAGATGGAGTTATTGGAAAAGTAGCAACTATTGAATATGATCCAAACAGAAGTGCTAATATTTCTTTAATTAATTACTTAGATGGAGAAAAAAGATACATTATTTCACCAAAAGGAATTGAAGTAGGACAAGAAATAATTTCTGGAGAAGAAGATATTGATATTAAAGTAGGTAATTGTATGCCACTTAGCAAAATTCCAATGGGAACAGTTATTCATAATATTGAATTAAAACCTAAAAAAGGTGCACAAATTGCTAGAAGTGCTGGAGCTTCAGCTCAAGTATTAGGTAAAGAAGAACGTTATGTATTAGTACGTTTAACTTCAGGAGAAGTACGTAAAATTTTAGATACATGTCGTGCAACTATCGGAGAAGTAGGAAATGAATCATATGAATTAGTAAAAATCGGTAAAGCCGGAAGAAAAAGACATATGGGAATTAGACCTACAGTTCGTGGATCAGTTATGAACCCGAATGATCACCCACATGGAGGGGGAGAAGGTAGAGCACCAATCGGACGTAAAAGTCCAATGACACCTTGGGGTAAACCAGCCTTAGGACTAAAAACTAGAAAGAAAAATAAACATTCTAACAAATATATTGTAAGAGGACGTAAAAAATAATAGGAGGACATAATGAGTCGTAGTTTAAAAAAAGGACCTTTTGTCGATGCACACTTAATGAAAAAAGTTGAAGCAATTGGTGATGGTAAAAAATCTGTTATTAAAACTTGGTCAAGAAGAAGTACTATTTACCCTCAATTTGTAGGACATACATTTGGTGTACACAATGGACGTAATCATGTACCAGTATATGTAACAGAAGACATGGTAGGACATAAATTAGGAGAATTTGCTCCAACAAGAACTTACCGTGGTCATGGAGATGACAAAAAAACTAAATAGTTAAAGTGGAAGGAGAATAATGCAACAAGCTAAAGCACATGCAAAAATGCAAAGAATAGCCGCTCGTAAAGTAAGATTAGTTTTAGATGAAATTAGAGGGTTATCTGCTGTAGAAGCTGAAGGACTTTTAAAAAATATTGATCGAAGAGCATCATTAATCGTTTATAAAGTATTAAAATCAGCTCAAGCCAATGCAGAAAATAATTACAACATGAATGTTGATAAATTATATATTAAAGAAACATACGCAACTGAAGGACCAACTTTAAAAAGAATGAGACCAAGAGCCAAAGGGTCAGCGAGTCCAATTAACAAAAGAACATCACATATAACAGTTGTATTAGAAGAAAGATAGGAGGCAAGATGGGACAAAAAGTAAATCCAAATGGTCTAAGAATTGGAATTATTAAAGGATGGGAATCAAACTGGTTTTCAAACAAAGAATATGCGACATTCGTAGATCAAGATGAAAAAATAAGAGTATCTTTAATGAATGATTTAAAAGACGCTTTTGTTTCAAAAATTAAAATTGATAGATTTGATAATAAAACACTTGTTAAAATTTTAACAGCTAGACCAGGAATAGTATTAGGTCAAAATGCTGAAAATTTAAAAAAATTAGAAAAAAATGTAAGAATAGCTTTAAAAGATCGTAAAAGTGAAATAAAATTTGAAGTAGTAGAAATTGAAAACCCTGATTTAGATGCTCAAGTTGTTGCTGATATGATTGCTAAACAATTAGAAAACCGTGCAAACTTTAGAATAGTTCAGAAAAAAACAATTAGAAATACAATGCAAGCAGGTGCCAAAGGAATTAAAACAAAAATCTCAGGAAGATTAGGTGGAGTTGATATGGCTCGTAGTGAAGGATATACAGAAGGTAATGTTCCACTACATACATTAAGAGCTGATATTGATTATGCTTTAAGTGAAGCATTAACAACTTACGGACAATTAGGTGTTAAAGTATGGATTTACAAAGGTGAAATACTAAGCCAAAAGGAGAGTAAATAATTATGTTAATGCCAAAAAGAACAAAACACCGTAAGCAATTCAGACCTAAATTAAAAGATAGAGCTAAAAGAGGAACTAAAGTAACTTTCGGAGAATATGGATTACAAGCAACTACTAAAGCATATATTACTAATAGACAAATTGAAGCTGCACGTATTGCAATAACAAGAGAAATGACAAGAACAGGACAAGTATGGATTAAAATTTTCCCTGACCGTCCATATACAGAAAAACCATTAGGAGTACGTATGGGAAGTGGGAAAGGTAATATTGAAGGATGGATTTGTTCAGTAGAACCAGGAAGAGTATTATTTGAAGTTGGTGGAGTTGATAAAGAAGTAGCTTTAGAAGCTCTAAGATTAGCTAATCATAAACTACCAGTTAAAACAAAAGTTATTGAAAGAGAGAGTGATAAATAATGAAAATGTCTGAAATTAATGAGTTAACATTAGAACAAAAACAAGAAAAAATTTTAGAAAACAAAAAACTATTATTAAACTTACGTTTTCAACTAGCTACTGGTAATTTAGAGAATACTACGCAAATAAAAACGTTAAAAAAAGATATTGCAAGATTAAAAACATCTTTAAATCAAAAATAGTTGAAAGGAGTCGTTAGTAATGGAAAGAAATACTAAAAAAACATTTACTGGAAAAGTTATTTCAGATAAAATGAATAAAACTATTACAGTATTAATCGAGACAAAAAGAGTACATCCAATTTATAAAAAAAGTGTGAACTATTCTAAAAAAATAAAAGCACACGATGAGCAAGAAGTAGCACAAATTGGAGATATCGTAAAAATAATGGAAACTAGACCATTATCTGCAACAAAAAATTTTAGATTAGTAGAAGTATTACAAAAAGGAATTAAATAATAACTAAGTAAAGTAGGTGAAATAATATGATACAACAAGAAACAAGAATGTTAGTTGCTGATAATACAGGAGCTAAAGAAGTTTTAACAATTAAAGTATTAGGTGGATCAAAAAGAAAATACGCACGTGTTGGTGATGTAGTTGTTGTTACCATTAAAAAAGCAATACCTTGAGGAGTTGTTAAAAAAGGAGATGTAGTTAAATCTGTCGTAGTTATAACTAAATCTAAATTAAATCTTAAAGATGGAAGATATATCTCAATTGATGACAATGCATGTGTATTAA
>JBKDZV010000041.1:0-4075 GCA_047971455.1 Mycoplasmatales bacterium
AATATTACAATTAGCACACTTATGCCTGGACCAACGAAGAGTGAATTTGCTAAAGTAGCTAATATGGATCAAAACGTATTATTTAAAAAAGCTTATAGTTCAAAAAGTGTAGCAGTAGATGGATATCAAGCAATGGAACAAGGTAAAATGAATAAGTTAACAGGTTTACCATTTTGGCAAAAAATTGGAATGAAACTGATTCCTTTTGCTCCCAAAAAAATAGTTTTACAAGCTGTAATGCTTATGCAAAAACCAAAATAAAAAGGAGTAAAAATGAATAATATTAAAAATGAACATAATTTTATAAAATATGTAAAAACTAAAGACTTAGAAGAATATATGTTAGATAAGGTGGAACAATATACTAGTGAGCGAAAAAAATTTTATCAAAAATACCCGTATGAAGAGTTAGAAAATTTAACTTTAGAACAATGGGCTAAAGGTGATAAAGGAGAATATTTTAGTAATTATCTTGAACGGCGAACACATTTTTCAGGAAGTGGACATTTAGGAACCTCTAAAAATAAAATATTTTATTACACAAATAATGAATATCGAGTTGATGATAAAGTTCAAGACTTTTATGAAAGTCAAGGGATTATAGAGATTGAAGAACAGTTTATTCAGTTTAAAAAACAAATTTTAAAATTAATTAATACACCAATAGCCCAAATTAAAGACTTTGAGTTCCAAGAATTAAAAGGAAAAAATGTAATAAGTTCAAAACTTTATAATTTATATGCTAAAACTCCAACACTTAGTCTAAATGGAGCAGGATATACGAAAAAGGTAGGAAAATATTTTGGTATAGTTTTAAAAGATAAAGAAAGTTTACAAATTGCCTATGAAGTTGAACAAAAATTACGAAAATTTGAACTTTTAAAAACTATGGATTTACTTTTATTACATCGCTTAATTAATAAGTATATTGATGAATTAGAAGAAACAGGAAAATTATAATAACTAAAGGAGAAAAATGAATAAGAAAATTGATAGTTTAATTACAGCATATATAAGTGAAGATAAAGAAGTGATTTCTAATTTAGCCAATCTTAGTGCAATTTTGTATCATAATTTAGAAAATATTAATTGGTTAGGTTTTTATTTAGCAAATAATCAACAAGAAGAATTAATTTTAGGACCATTTCAAGGTTATCAAGCAATTAGTAATATTAAATTTAGTGCAGGAGTTTGTGGCGAATGCGCTAGAAAAAAAACAACAATTATCGTACCAGATGTTCATTGTTGTGAAGGACATATTGCTTGTGATATCCGTTCTAAAAGTGAAATTGTAATTCCTATTTTTCAAAAAGATGGTTCTTTATATGGTGTATTAGATGTTGATGCTCCAATAAAAAATAGATTTACTAAAGTAGAACAAGAATTATTAGAAAATATAGTCCAAAAATTAGAAGAACTACTTTAATTAAAAAAATAATAAGGAGAACAATGTTACCAAAAAATCCGAATCTTAATGTAGAATTTAATGAAGAAGAATTAACAAAAATTTATTTGGCAGGTGGTTGTTTTTGGGGAGCTGAAGCTTTTTTACAAAGAATTTATGGCGTAAAAGAAACATATGTTGGTTATGCTAATGGCCAAACAATAAACCCAACCTATGAAGAAGTTTGTAGTGGTAAAACAGGATTCGTAGAAACTGTTTGTGTTATTTATGATAGTAGTAAAATAACTTTAAGTACCCTAATTGATGAATTTTTTAAAATCATTGATCCAACATCCTTTAATAAGCAAGGACCAGATAAAGGAGAACAATATCGAACAGGGATATATTATCAAAATTTACAAGCCCAACAAATTGCTAAGGAGAAAATTGAAGAATATCAACCAAAGTATCAAAAGCCAATTTTAGTGGAAGTAAAACCATTGAAAAATTTTTATCAAGCTGAAGAATATCATCAAGATTATTTAAAAAAAAATCCTAACGGTTATTGTCATGTTGATTTAAGTTTATTAAAGCATAAATAAGATAAATTGAATTTTGATATTATTTTTGTTACAATATACTGGGTGAACTTCTGCCTGTGTAATTATAAAAGGAAAATAAAGTATAGCTATTTAAGTTCCTTTTACATCTATTAAAATAATAAAATTTGGAGAAAATATGAAAAGTGAAAAACACAAGGAAAAGGTATTTTACGGTAGTGATTTTTTAAATTATGCATTTGATCAAACTAGTATTAAGCAAACATTAACAAGTATTAGTCTTTCACGTTATTTAATGCGTGCGATTATGGCTGGGATTATTGTTTCATTTGGATATTTAGGATATATTTTACTAGATTCTAATTTTGGAATGATAACAGAACAAACACCAAATTTATCAGAAAACTTTTTTGCCTTTGGGCATTTCTTTGCTGGTTGGTTTTTTGGATTTTGTTTGATTTTCATTTACTATGCTAAAGCTGAATTATTAACATCTAATATGATGTTATTTTCTGTAAGTATGTATTACAAAAAAACTAAATTTAGTTATTTAATGAAAGTTTTAGGAGCATGTTATTTAGGAAATTTAATTGGGGGATTATTCATTGGAGCGTTATTAGCACCAACAAGTATGATAAATGGTGATTCAGTTATTTATTTAAAGCATGTACTAGAAGTTAAGCAAGGTTATACAACTTCAGTAAGTGGAATATATGAATTATTTATTCGTGCAATTTTCTGTAACTTCTTTATTAACTTGTCAATGATATGTGTATATTCAGGAAATATTAAAAGTGATGCCGGTAAAGCTTTAGCAATGTTTGGAGGAGTTTTCTTCTTTATGTATTTAGGATTAGAACACTCTGTGGCCAATTCAGTATTTTTTGCTTACGCTGGATTTTTACAATTATTCCAACCAGCTTTAGATGTAGGATTCCATTTCTGGGAAGCAACACTAAATGTAATAATAGTTTTAATAGGTAATTTCATTGGTGGAGGAGTTTTAATAGGAGTTTATTACGCCTTTTTAAATGATAAAAGTAAAGTTTTAAAATAAAAAATTAAAATAAATTAGCATAAAATTACTAAAAAATAGTACTTAAAATCTTAAGGATTTTAAATGCTATTTTTTTAATTTAAAATAACAATAAGTTATTACTAAAAATATAACTTGCCTTATTAAGTTAGAAAGGGTATAATAGTTTTAGTATAAGGAGTATGATGAAAAATAAATTTATTATTGCAAATGTTCAGGATTTAGTTAAAATTATGGAAATTATTGAAGCAGCTAAATTAAGAATGCAAGCTGAGAAGTTAGTACAATGGCAAGATGATTATCCTAATCAAATAATAATTTTGGAAGATATAAAAAAGAAGCAATTATATAAATATGAAATAGCTGGACAAATTGCAGGAATTTGTGTTATAAATTCTGATTTTTATGAACAGTATCCGCCATACGGATTACCAGCTAAAGGACAAGTAATTCATCGTTTAGTTGTTGCACCAAACTTTTTAAGACAAGGGATAGGAACAACTTTATTTCAAGCAAGTGAAAAACTAATTAAGGAACAAGGTTATGAATATATTTTAGTTGATACAAATACTTTAAACAATAAAATGTGTAAATTAATTGAAAAAAATGAGTATAAAGCACTAGGAGAATTTGAATTTATACCAAACTTACCAAATTGGATTTTATATCAAAAAAAGTTAAAGGATTAAAAATGAAAAATTTAGTACTAAAATTAGTAAAAACTGAAGTGGAATTACAACAATGTTTAAACATTCGGCAAGAAGTTTTTATTAAAGAACAACAAGTTCCTAAAAATTTAGAAATTGATAAATATGATAATTTAAATAATCTAGCTGTTAAGCACTTTATTTTATATTTAAATAAGATTCCAATTGGAACATTACGAGTTATTAATACTGAAGAGTATTTAAAAATTGGTCGTGTTGCTGTATTAAAAGTATATCGCAAAGAAAATAATGGTTATATTTTAGTAAGTGAAGTAATAAATAAAATTTTACAAGAAAATATTTTTGAAATTTCCGAAAAGTATTTTTATTTAGAAGCTCAAGTTCAAGTTATACGGTTTTATGAAAAATTAGGTTTTGAAAGTTTTGG
>JBKDZV010000042.1:0-24136 GCA_047971455.1 Mycoplasmatales bacterium
ATCAATTGATAATGTTCTTATTGCATTTGTACTTTTCATAATGTTCTCCTTAATTTTAAATTTTTTAATCAGTTAATACTATTTTATTCATAAGTAATTTTAATAATGATATTTTAACATTTTTAAGTTAATTTTTTAAAATTAAAAACTAAAGTTTGAAAAATACTACTCAACTTTAGTTTTTTTAATAATTTTACTTATTCACTAACTTCTATTTTGCATACATTTTTTAAATGACGATATTTATTTTGATAATCTAAACCATAACCTACTAAAAAATCATTAGGTACTTCAAATAATATTTTATCTGGTAAAGTTTTATTATTAATACTTTTAGTTTTAATAAATAAAGAAACAGTTTCTACACTTTTGGCTTCTTGATTAACAAAATATTTTTTTAAATATTCTAATGTTGTTCCAGTATCAACAATATCTTCTACAATAATAACATGACGATTTGTTATATCAACTGAGATATCTTTCGTTATTCTAACTTTCCCACTAGTTGTTGCACTATTCCCATATGAAGAAAGTCCCATTAAATCTACTTCTAATTCAATTGGCATATTTTGTGTAAGTTCTGTTAAAAAATATATTGCTCCTTTCATAATCCCAATTACAACTGGGTTATCATTTTTATACTTTTGTGCTAATTCTTGTCCTAATTCTTTAATTTTTTTGCTAATTTCTTCTTGTTTTAAAACTACTTCTAAATTATTCATTTAAGCCTAACCTTTCATATACATAATCAATATTTTTCAAATGATAGTCATTTTTAAAACATGCTTCAAATTCTTCAGTTGTTAAAATATTATTAACTTGAAGTTTAATATTTTCTTTGAAATCTTCATTATTATTAAAACTTGTTAAGGCTATTGGTTGAACTAAATCATAAGCCTCTTCTCGTGAATAACCTTTTTCTATTAAAGATAATAATACTCTTTGTGAAAAGAAAACATTATTTGTTACTTGAATATTTTTTAACATATTTTCTTTTTTGACATTTAAATTTTCCACAACTTTTGTAAATCTTATTAGCATATATTCAATTAATGAAGTAGCATCTGGTAAAATTATACGTTCTGTTGAAGAATGAGAAATATCTCTTTCATGCCATAAAGCTACATTTTCTTGGGCTGTTAAATTATAACCTCTAATAACACGAGCTAATCCTGAAATGTTTTCTGAAGAAATCGGATTCTTTTTATGAGGCATCGCTGAAGAACCTTTTTGACCTTTTTTAAATCCTTCTTCAACTTCTCGAACTTCCGTTCTTTGTAAATGTCTTAATTCTACAGCAATTTTATCTAATGTATTAGCAATACTTGTTAAAACTGAAAAATAAAAAGCATGGCGATCTCGTTGTAATGTTTGCGTAGAAATTTTAGCAGCGTTTATTCCTAATTTTTGACAGACAAAAGTTTCAACAAATGGCTCAATATTAGCGTAAGTTCCAACGGCACCAGAAATTTTTCCTGCTTCAATATGTGTACGTGCTAAATTCCAGCGTTCCATATTTCTTTGCATTTCCTCATAGTATAAAGCCATTTTATAACCAAAAGTAGTAAGTTCAGCATGAACTCCATGGGTTCTTCCCATTTGAATTGTATATTTATGTTCTTGAGCTTGTTTTTTTAAGACTTGGATAAATTTTACTAATGCCACTTCAATGACTTCATTTGCTTGTTTAATTAAAAATCCATTAGCGGTATCAACAACATCAGTTGAGGTCAATCCATAATGAACCCATTTTTTTTCTGCACCTAATGTTTGCGAAACAGCTCTTGTAAAAGCTACAACATCATGTCTTGTTTCTTTTTCTATTTCCGCAATTAAGTCTATATCAAATGAAGCATTTTCTCTAATTTTTTTTATATCACTTTGAGGAATTTCTCCTAATTCTCCAAAGGCTTCACAAGCTGCTACTTCTACTTCTAACCAGGCTTGAAATTTATTTTGTTCTGACCAAATATTTTTCATTACTTCATTTTGATATCTATTTATCATAATTTTTCCTTTACCAAATTTTATTTTTTATTATTGTTTGTGCACGATCAGGTCCGATTGATACTACACTAACTGGTACTTGTAAAAATTCTTCTATAAATTCAAGATAATCTTTTGCATTTTGTGGTAATTGTTCGTAAGTAGTTATTTCAGTTAAATCTTCATCCCAACCCGGAAATGTTTGATACTTAGGAACTACTTTTGAATAATCAGCTTCTACTGGAGGAATAGTATTAATTATCTCTCCATTTAATTCATATCCAACACAAACTTTTAATTCCTTAATTCCTGTTAAAACATCTAATAACATTATTGATAATTGAGTAAATCCACTTGTACGAACAGAATACTTCATTTGCATTAAGTCTAACCATCCTACCATTCTTCTTCTTCCTGTTGTTGTTCCATATTCTCGCCCAACTTCTACTAGATGTTCTTCAACATCACCTTTAATTTGGGTTGGAAACGGTCCAGCACCTACTCGTGAAGTATAAGCTTTAACAATTCCTAAACAATTATTAATATAACGAGCAGCAATTCCAGCATTAACTGGAATTGAACTAGATACTGGTGAAGAAGAGGTTACATAAGGGAAAGTACCATGTTCAATATCTAACATTACTCCTTGAGCCCCCTCAAAAACGACTTTACTTCCTTTAGTTATTTCTTCATCTAATAATAAAGCAGTATCTACCACATATTTTTTAATTTTATTTGCTATTACTTGGTATTCTTCATAAACTGCTTCATAATTAAATTCTTCATAATTATTTTTTTTAAAAATTTCATTTTTTTCTGCTAAATTTAATTTTAATTTTTTAGCTAATTCTTCGTTATTGATTAAATCACAAATTCTAATTCCAATTCGATTAACTTTATCAGCATAACAAGGACCAATTCCTTTTTTGGTTGTTCCTATTTTAGCATCACCTTTTGCTGCTTCTTGTAATTCATCTAGTTGTTCGTGATATGGCATAATAACTTGAGCACGATTAGAAATATATAAATTTTCTGTTGAAAATCCATTTTCTTCCAACATTTGAATTTCTTTTAATAGTACTTTGGGATTAACTACCACGCCATTAGCAATTACTACTTTAGTGCCTTTATTAAATACCCCACTAGGTATTAAATGTAAGGCATATGATTTTCCATCAAATTTTATTGTATGACCTGCGTTATTTCCTCCTTGGTATCTAACAACAATGTCTGCTTCTTGTCCTAAAAGATCGGTAATTTTACCTTTCCCTTCATCGCCCCATTGGCTTCCAACAATACTAATTGTATTCATTTTATTTCTCCTTAAAACTTTGTATTTTATCTTGTCCAATAATATTATATCATAATGCTTAACAAATTATTATTTAAAATAAAAATATTAAGTTATCTTTGGAATTAAGATAACAAATTTATTATTTAGTCTTGACTTTATCACTTGTAAAACAATAAAATGATGTAATCCACTTTAAATAGTAGGGTTACATCATTTTATTTACTTTTTATCATGTAGGAAACACAATGTATTACTGTACTTTTAAAGATTTTTTTTAAAGACTAAACTTCTATTTATTATATAACTAATAAATAAATGTTCAAATATCCATAATTTCTTCCTTGTTTACAAACTTACTTTAAACACTAACTTTTCCTTTAATTGCAGCATGTGATTCATAATTTATTAATTCAATATCAGCATAGACAAAATCTTCTATTTTAGTAATTACTGGATTTAATTTAATTTTGCATAACGCTTTAGGTTCTCTAGTTATTTGTTCTTTCACTTGTTCTAAATGGTTATTATAAATATGTAAATCGCCAAATGAATGAATAAATTCACCTACTTCATATCCAGTAACTTGAGCCACCATCATCAATAATAAAGAATAAGAGGCAATATTAAAGGGGACTCCTAAAAATAAATCAGCTGAACGCTGATATAATTGACAACTCAACTTATTATTGGCAACATAAAATTGTAAAAATGCATGACATGGTGGTAAAGCCATTTCGTTAACATCGGCAACATTCCACGCAGAAATAATATGTCTTCGAGAATCAGGATTATTTTTTAAATTAGTTATTAAATTTTGAACTTGATCAACTACTTGATCTTTGCCTTCCCAACTGCGCCATTGCTTACCGTAAACTGGCCCTAATTCCCCATTGGCATCAGCCCACTCATTCCAAATATTAACATTATTCTCAGTTAAATACTTAATATTTGTACTACCACTTAAAATCCATAATAGTTCATGTACTACACCTTTAAAATATACTTTTTTTGTTGTCAATAAAGGAAACCCTTCACTTAAATCATAACGTGTTTGATAACCAAATGTTGATATTGTTCCTGTTCCTGTACGATCTTCTTTACGGACTCCATTTTGTAATACGTGTTCTACCATTGCAATATATTGCTTCATAAAAAAATCTCCTTTTAGTTTTTTATATTTTAACAAAATTATTATTTAAAAAGAATAAAAATAACAATTTTAATATTTTCTTAAATAATTTTTTTAAGTAGCAATTAAAAACAAATGTGTACCTAGTAATATCTAAAAATGTAACTGCTAAAATATTTCTAACTTTTTATTTACATAATTGGCAACTAAATCATCGTGCGAGACAATAACAATTGTTGCTCCTTGATTATTTAGTTCTTTTAGTAAGTTCATAATAACTTTAGCATTTTGCATATCTAATGATCCAGTTGATTCATCACAGAAAATTATTTTAGGTTGTTTTAATAAGATTTTCGCAATTGCTAATCTTTGCTGTTCACCTCCACTCAGTTCATATACTGCTTGCTTCAATTTTAGATGTTTTAACCCTACTTTTTGCAAAACTTGTTGCATAATTTCTTTTTTATCTTTTTTCTTAGCTACTTTATTGATAACATTCAAATTGTAATAGATACTTTCATACTCTACTAATCCATAATTTTGAAACAAATAAGAAATATCATTTTTTAAAAGTGCTTTACCACTACCATCAATTTTAGGATTTTTTAACCCTAAAATTTCAATACTTCCGGTATAATCTTCATCTAACATTCCTAAAATATTTAATAATGTTGTTTTACCTGCTCCACTAACGCCATAAATCCAAATAAAATCGCCTTGATCTATTTCTAAATTTAAATTTTTAAAGATTTCTTTAATTCCATATTTTTTACTCAAATTCTTTATTTTAATCATTAAACATCTCCTTTTAACACTTTAATTCGACTACTTTTTAATTGCTTTTTGAATTCTATTTTACTTACTAAAAGTTCTATTAAGAATAAAACTATAATTAACCACCATAAATTTAATGTCTTATATTGATTTAAACCACTAATAATTAAATAGATAATGCTGTTATAAATTATTAATTTTTTGTTATGTTTATTTTTCCCTTCTAATTCATTAACAATTATTTCTTTTAAATTAATTGTAATATAAGTTCTTATATTTAAAAATATAGTAACACCAACACCAATTAATAATAAAATAAATTTAAATATTTCATAGATTAAATTCTCTTTTTGGTTAGCTAGTTGTTCTTCTGATTCTACGGTTATTCCTGGTGTGGAAATAATATAATTTTGAGCTTTTGCTTGATAAATATATGGTTTAAGTGCTTCATAAGTATCCGTAGCATCAACATTTAAAAAATAAGTACTTCTTGTTAATAAAGCACTAAAATTTAACTTATCAGCTAAATCTTTCACATTGTTAGGATAATATTTAATTGTAAAATTTTTTACCTTTTTAGCAAAATTAAGTTCATTGATATTAAAGTCGATAAATTCATAATTATCTTGAATATAAACTGTATTATAAACTTCGCTATCATCATATCTTGATTTTTGACTTAGTGGTACTAAATAAGTACATTTTGTTGTTGATAAATCTTTAGCAGTAATTAACTCATTATTTGGAGTTTTTAACTTCAACTTATCTAACATATTATTATTAGCTGATATTTCATCATTATTATGATCTACCCAGTAAATAAGTCCTTCAAATTTAGCGTTAGTCAAATTATAATAATTTAACATTACTTCATCAAAATCATCGGATTCCATTTCTTCACCTTGATAAGGTAAATAAGTTTGTGCTACAACATAATTATTATACTGCTCATAACTAGAAATTTGCTGATTCAACTTATCTAAGGACTTAACTGTACTACTTAAAGAAGATACATTAAAAATTAATAAACTTAAAATACTTATTTTAATAATAAATAAAATCGTAGTATTATATAAGACACCATTTTTAATATAAAATATATAATGTTCTTTAAAATAGTATTTATTTATAATACCTTGACAATTTTATAAAAATTACTTAATCGTTCTCTTTTAAATAATTTATTAATCAAAAATATTTCTTTTTTTATTTTTTTTGCTATAATACTTTTGTAAACATATCGTGTTTTATATATTTTATCACAAAAGAAAGAACTCCCCCGAGTTCTTTCTTTTTATTTTACTGATATTATTAATAGTAATAATAATATCATAAATATCGCTAAACATATCATATATTCCATCATCTCCTTTTTATTTTTTAAAGTCGCAAGAAGTTACGACTTATAATTATTATTGATATTTTCTAAAAATTTACTTAATTTTATACCTTTATATCTTTTCTACCTATAATTTATCTGTTACTTATGCTATCACATAAATTTTTAAACTTTCTTAGCAATTTATTTTAGACTTTATTAATCAAAAATATTTCTTTTTTCTCTTTTTTTGCTATAATGCTTTTGTAAGTAAATTTGATCCATATATTCACAAAAGAAAGAACTCCCCCAGAGTTCTTTCTTTTTATTTGACTGATATTAATAATAATAATATCAGCACTTTATCAATTCAGGTAAAATTATTTTTAATCTTATCTATATAATTAAATATTTACTGCTAAATATATTTTAATATTACATAAAATTTGCTTATTAATTTAACTTTATTCAGCTAAGAGTTAATTTTTATTTTCTAATAAACTTATTATGCTTTCTCTGGTCTTTTGAGCTACTTCTTTAGTTGTTGTTTGTGAATTATTTACAAAATCATAAATGGGTTTTCCTATGAAAACTTCTACTTTTCCCGAGTTTATTGGTCCTAAAAATGAATGTGAAGTATGGATTTTATCACTCCCTTTAATCGCAACTGGTATTACTGGAACTTGACAATCTTTAGCTGGTTTAAAACTTCCCAAATGAAAAGGACCTACTAAATCTTCTGTTTGTTCTTTAACTAAATGAGTAATTTCCCCTTCGGCAAAGATACATAAGTTATTACCCTTTTGTAATTGTTCTTTCCCTTGTTTAATTGCTTTAATTCCCGCTTTTAAAGAAGTACGATTAACAAAGATTGAATTATTCCACTTCATAAAGTTTCCTAAAATTGGTACTTTTAAACTATAAGTAAATTCATGCGCAATAAAATAAGCATGTTTAGTTGCTACCGGGTAAGAAAAATAAGAATCAAACATAGAATTATGATTAAAAATATATAAAGCTGGTTCAGTTATTAAATTCTCTTGTCCAGAAACTGAATATTCAATTTCTAAAGCTTGTAAGACTTGTTCAATATACTTTTGCATTTGTTGTTCAAATACTTCTTGCTTAAAGTCTTTTTTTAAAGCAAAGTAAATTTTTAAATTTTGATAACTTAAAAAAAATTTAAAATTACATAACCAAAATTTAAGTTGTTTATTTTTCATACTCATCCTTTATTTTTATTTATTTTTTTAGATAAAATTGTCCATATATAAACATCACTAACATTATAATTCCTAAAATTAAAAATAATATATGTGAATTAATATCATAGATTATTGCAGTAATAATAGGACCAATTATCATTCCAATAAATAAAAAAGTATTTTTAAGACCTAATAATAGTCCTGCTTTAGTATGAGTCGTTATTAAAGAAGTTAAGGTTGAAATTAAAGAAGATAAAGCAATTATTAACAAAATAAAGCCAATTACTAAAACATTAATTTTATTTTGAGAAAGGAAAATAATAATTAAAGCAAGAGCTGTTAATAAAATCATAATTAAACCATAATTTAAAGTTTTAAGTTTTCGCTCCACTTGATGATGAAGTATTAAAGCGTAAATAATTATTATTAATATTCCCCAAAGAACTAGTATCAAGTTTAAATTTTTTAATTGATAATTATCAAGGACAAAAACTACGATTTTAGATTCTAAAGCAGAAGTAATAATACCAAAAATTAAAAATATTAATAAAATATAAATATTTAATTTTACTTTAAGCGCTAATAAAAAGGTAGTTTTAATTTCTTGAAACATATTTTGTTGGTTATTTGTTGGTTCATCTGTACTTAAAAGTTTTATTAATAAATAAATCATTGCAATACTTATTACCGTAATAATTAACAAAATGACTTTACTAATTAATAAAATAAGTCCTAATAGTGGTCCAATTACCATTCCTATTCCAATAGCTAAAGAAGAATAAGTAAAATATTTAACTTTTAAAGTTTGAATAACATTCATTCCAATATAATTTTCAATAGCTAAGGTTATTGTTCCAGCACAAATACCTGAAATTAATCTAGAGCTTAAAATCAAAGATTTATTAGTTAATAAAAATGTCAGATTAAAAAATAAAATATATAAGATAAAAGAAGCTATAATTGATTTTTTATTTCCAATTTGATCAACAAATCCACTAATTATTAGAGCGGATATTAATTGCCCTAGAGCATACAAACTAATTAATAATCCTACTTGCAAACTACTAAAATCTAAGTTATTCACAAAATAATTATTTAATGGAATAACTGTTCCATAACCCATCATTGTAAATATTATAATCATACATAATATTAACATTTTTTTCTTTGTCATTTTTACTCCCAAATAGTTACTTCCAATTTAAGAACTTAACTATTTAGTTAATTTTATTATTTATGTTGTTCTTTCATAGTGGGGAATAAAATTACATCACGGATTGATTGAGCATTAGTTAATAGCATAACTAAACGATCAATTCCAATTCCTAATCCTCCTGTTGGTGGCATTCCGTATGCTAAGGCTTCAATAAAATCATGATCAATATCAGTAGCCTCATCATTACCTAATTCTTTTTCTTTTACTTGAGCTTCAAAACGTTGTTTTTGATCAAAGGGATCATTTAATTCACTAAAGGCATTAGCGTATTCTCTTCCCCCAATAAATAATTCAAAACGATCAGTAAAACGTTTATCTTCATCATTAACTCGAGCTAATGGCGAAACTTCCACTGGATGGCCATAGACCATTGTTGGTTGAATTAATTTATCCTCACAAATTTGTTCAAAAAATTCATTAATAATGTGTCCAATTGTATGTTGATGATCATCTAATTCAATATTATGAGTATCAGCTATTTGTAAAGCTTCTTCTAAATTTGTTATCGTAAAAAAGTCTACTTCAGTATAACGTTTAATTAAATCTACCATATGAATTTTTTCAAATTTTGCTAAATTAATCTCATTATTTTCATAACTTATTTGTTGGGTATTTAAAATATCTTGAGCTAAAGTTTGAATTAAATGCTCAGTGATTTCCATCATTTTAGCCATATCTCCATACGCTTCATATAATTCAACTGAAGTAAACTCTGGATTATGTTTAATCGAAATTCCTTCATTTCTAAATAATCTTCCAATTTCATAAACTTTAGCAAAACCTCCAACAATTAATCTTTTTAAATGTAATTCTGGAGCAATTCGTAAATACATTGGAATATCTAACGTATTATGGTGTGTTAAAAAGGGCTTAGCTGAAGCTCCTCCAGCTATCGTTTGTAAAATCGGTGTTTCTACTTCCATATAACCTAAATTATTTAAATAGTTTCTAATTCCTGTAATGATTTGGCTTCTTTTGATAAACTTATCTTTTGATTCATCATTCACAATTAAATCAACATAACGTTGACGATATCTAATTTCTACATCAGTTAGTCCATGAAATTTTTCGGGTAATGGTCTAATTGATTTAGTTACTAATTTTAAAGCTTTAATTCTAATTGCTAAAGCTCCTACTTTTGTTTTAAAGACTTCTCCTTGTCCATAAATAATATCTCCTAAATCTAATTTTTTCCATAAAAAAAATTCTTCTTCAGTTAAATTATCTTTAGCTCCATAAAATTGAATTTTATCCATATTATCTTTGATTGTTAAAAATCCAGCTTTTCCTTGTCCTCGTTTAGCAATTACTCTTCCAGTTAAAGATACAATATTATTTTGCTCAGTTAACTCTTCTTTTTCTAGTTCTTCATATTGTTGCAATACTTTATAAACATTATGCTCAGCCTTGATTTTATTAGGATAAGCCTTAATACCTTGTGCTTCATATTCTTTAATTTTATCAATTCTGTTTTGTATTTGTTCATTGTTATTTTCTATATTATTTTCCATTTTTTCTCCTAATAGTTTACTTCTTCTTTGGCTTTTTTGCTAATATCTAAAAAGTCAACTTTAATTATTTTTTTTATTTGATATTTTTGTAATAAAATTTTCTCGATAATATATTTGGCTAATAATGGATTTTTAGGTAATAAAGGTCCATGAATATAAGTTCCTAAAAAATTTTCCGTTAAATAGCCCTCATATTTCCCTTGATAAGTATTCCCGTGTCCCTTTAAGACTTCTCCTAAAGCTTGTTCTTGCTCAATTGCCTTAGTTTGGCCACCATGATTTTCAAAACCAACAATTTGCAATTCTTCATTATTAACTTTAATTTTGGTTTGAATTTTAATATTTCCTACACAACGCTTTGTTCCAGCCTCGGTATAATAATTAAATAAACCTAATCCTTGTAACTTGTTATTATGCGCATCTAGATAGTATTGTCCAAAAAATTGATAACCACCACAAACACTTAAAATAAAACCTTGGTTTTTTATAACTTTCATAAATTGGGCTTTCCTAGCTTTTAAATCGGCTTCAATAAGTTGTTGATTATTATCACTTCCCCCACCTAAGAAAACTAAATCATAATTACTAATATCTTTATGCTCATTATTAATAGTTATTTTATCAATTTCATATTCTAGGTTATTAATTTGTAAAAGATATTCTAAAACTTTTAAATTACCACGGTCTCCATATAACTCTAATAAATCATAATACATCCAAGCTATTTTAAACTTCATTAGCCACTCGTTCAAATAATAATTTGTCTAGTTCACTTACGGCATGGTCAATATTATCATTAACAATTATATGTTGATACTTGTCCATTAATTTCATTTCTTCTTCCGCTTTTTGTAAACGATTTTTTATTTTAATACTATCTTCTGTTCCACGGCTTATTAAACGTTCTTCTAAAGCTGTTAATGAAGGGGGAACAATAAAAATTGATAATAAATCTTGTTCTTTTGCAATTACTTGTAAAGCTCCTTGACATTCAATTTCTAACAACACATTATTTCCTTGGTTTATTTGTTTCATTACTTCATTTTTATCAGTTCCATATAAGTTATCAACAAACTCAGCATATTCTAACATTTCATTATTTTGAATTTTAGCTTGAAATTGAGCCTTAGTAATAAAGTGATAATGTACTCCATCTTTTTCTCCTGTACGTTTTTTTCTCGTAGTTGAAGAAATAGAGAAGACATAATTATTAAAAGTTAACTTTTCTCTAATGGTTCCTTTACCCACGCCACTAGGGCCACTTATGACAATTAATTTTCCTTTTTTCATCTTACTCCTAATTATTGATTGTTCGAGTTATACGATAGACTTCCGCTAATTTTTCAATTTCTTTTTTTAATTTATTATATTCTACAGTATTAGAGATTAATAATGATAATTTTATTTTACCAATTCCTCCTAATGAACCACGAGCATAAACACTAGTAATATTATAAATTTTATTTGCTTTAATTACTCCTAATAAATCATATAATTTGTTGGGACTATCTTTAATTACAACTTCCATTCGACAAACATATTTATTATCTTTTAAAACTTCATTAGTAATTACTTCATAATTTTCCCCCGTTATATTACAATCTGCACGATGAATATAAAACTGATTAATTCCTTTAATATCTACTTTAGTAGCTCGCAATTCATCTCCAGGTAGTGGTGAACAGTATTTACACATTTTCATTTCACATTCTTCGGTGAAAT
This sequence comes from Mycoplasmatales bacterium, assembly GCA_047971455.1. GTDB lineage: Bacteria > Bacillota_I > Bacilli_A > UBA3375 > UBA3375 > JBKDZV01. The sequence continues at coordinate 12,156 of JBKDZV010000042.1, forward strand.
CTTTAATGCTAAAGGGTTGAATTATTTTATCAATTTCTAATTTTTTATCACTTAAGGTATTAATAATTTCTTCAGGATCAATTTCACCAATTCCAATGGCTAAGAAAAATTTTTCTTTTTTGGAAATGTTAAATTTTTTCATTAAATTATAAATTTTATCAGTTGCTTCAATTGTTTTAAAATCTATTTGGGGGTTAGTTTCTTGTAATCCTAAAAAGATATTATAACCTTCTTCTTGAATTTTTTTATTTTCTTCATCTTTATAATATTTTTTTAAGGCTTCTTTAGCACGATTAGTTTTAACTTTAGCTAACCAATTAATTGAAGGATAAGCATGATTAGAAGTTATTATTTTAACAACATCTCCCATTTGTAATTTATAAAATAAAGATACTACTTTATCATTAACTTTGGAACTTAACGCTTCTAAGCCTAATTTAGTATGTACATAAAAGGCAAAATCTAAGACGGTTGAGCCAATGGGTAATTCAATAATATCACCATTAGGCGTGAAAACAAAAATTGTTTTTGACAAAAAGTCACCTTTAACAGTATTCATAAAAGTTTTAGAATCTTGGTCTTCTAATGAGCCATCTTCTACTAATTTACGTAACCAAGTTAATTTTTTATTAATTTCATTTTGTAATTCTTCTGATGATTTTTCTTCTTTGTATAACCAATGCGAAGCAATTCCCGTTTCCGATACTTGGTCCATACGTTCAGTACGAATTTGAAATTCTACTGGAATTGCATCTTTGGTCAAAACGGTTGTATGAATTGATTGATACATATTATGTTTTGGTGTAGGAATATAATCTTTAAATTTTAAAGGAATTGGTTTAAATTCTTCATGAATTACTCCTAAAGAAATATAACATTCTGGAATACTTTTAACAATAATTCGAAAAGCAAATAAATCTAAAATTTGTTCAAAATGTTTACCTTGGTTTAATTTTTTATAGATGCTATAAATATGTTTAGAGCGACCTTTAACAATTGCCTCAATTCCTCGATTTTTTAATAACTTCTCTACGTCAGCTAATAATTCTTTAATTATTTTTTCTCGTTGTGATTTTTTAAGTTCTAATTTGGCAGCAATTTCGTGATACTTCTCAGGATTTAAAGTTTTAAAAGATAAATCTTCTAATTCCCATTTCATTTCATACATCCCTAAACGATGGGCAATTGGGGCATATACTTCTAAAGTTTCATTAGCAATTAACTTTTGTTTAGCATTGTTCATATATTTAATAGTACGCATATTATGTAAACGGTCGGCTAATTTTACTAATAATACTCGAACATCTTTAGAAGCAGCAATTAGTATTTTACGATGATTTTCTGCTTGTAATTCATCATAAGTATAATCTTCAATATGACCCAATTTAGTTACTCCATCAACAATATAGGCCACTTCGTCATTGAAGTTTTCACTAATATCTTCTAAAGTATATTCTGTATCTTCTACCACATCATGTAATAGACCAGAAATTATTACATTTTTCGGTAATTTTTGATTAGCTAAAATTACTGATACCGCAATTGGATGAATAATATAAGGCTCACCTGATTTTCTAATCTGGCTTTCATGTGCTTTAGAAGCAAATAAATATGCTTTATTTATTTCATCTATTTCATCTTCTTCAGTATAAGTTTTTAAAACATTATATAAAGTTATAAAATTTTCTTCCATGTTACTCCTAATTTAATAGCGTTTTAATAATTCTACTTTTTGAGACACTTTGACTTCTACAATATCTGAATTAATTTGGATACTTTCATTATTTGCCAGTTCTAAATTTTGTTCTTTTCCCTCATCATCAGTTAGCGTTAATGCTACCTTTGGCTCATCAGTAACGACTAAATAGTTCCCTGTTTCAAAATTTTCACTTACAATATAAGCTTTTTTAGGTAATAGTGTTGATTTTTTAAACTCTATGTCATTAAAGCTAGAATAAATTGCAATATTAGTTATTCCAGCCATAATAATTATTAAGATAATTAAATTTTTTTTCATCTTATTCCTTTACTTGAACAAAAAGTTATTAATGTAATTAATAACTTTCTAATACTTTTATATTATAGGTTCCTAAGGTTTCAATTGCTTTTTGACCTTGTAAATCTTTAATTTCTAAAATAAAGGCAATTCCAACAACTTCCGCTCCTAAGGCTTCAACTAATTCAATAACTGCCTTAATTGTTCCACCAGTTGCTAATAAATCATCAGTTATTAAAACCTTATCACCTTTTTGAATATCATGTTTATGAATCATTAAGGTATTTTCTCCATATTCTAATTCATAAGATTTTTGAATAGTTTCTCGAGGTAATTTATTACTTTTACGAACTGGCACAAAACCTAAATTAGAGGCATAAGCTACTGGACAACCAATAATAAAACCACGAGCATCAGGTCCGACAATGACTGAAGCTTGTTGTTTAACAGCAAAATTCGCGATTTCATTAACAGTATATTTAAACGCTTGTGCATCTTTAATTAAGGGAGTTATATCTTTAAAAGAGATACCCTTTTTAGGAAAGTCTTCTACTTCTAAAATATAATCTTTAAGCTTCATTAGTACTTTCTAATGCTACAACAGCATCTTTGGAAATTAATAGTTTTGAACCTTCAGAGTTTATTACAAAAGTCCCTTTATCATTATTAATCATTTCAATTCTCCCAATAATTCCTGAACTTGTTATTACTTTATCACCTTTTTTTAATTCACTTACCATTTGTTGTAATTTAGCACGTTCTTTATTTTGTGGTCTAATCAAAATAAAGTAAAAGATTGCAATCATTATTATTAACGGTAAAAAAAATCCAATTAAATTTTCCATGTTTCTCCTTTATTAATTTTCTATTTCTTCTAATAAATAAGCTTCTAATTCATCACCTTTTTTAAGTTCTGAATAATTTTCAAAGCTAACTCCAAAATCTTGACCTTCAATTACTTCTTTAACATCATCTTTATATCTTTTTAATTGACCAATTTCGCCATCATATAAGACAACTCCTTCTCGAACTAAACGCATTTTTGTCTCACGTGTAATTTTTCCACTATTAACTATGGCTCCTGCCACTTTCCCAACTCCAGTAATTTTGAAGACTTCTTCCACTGTAGCGGTTCCAATAACATCTTCGGTATATTTTTTCTCTCTCATCCCTTTCATTGAGTCTTCAATTTGTTCAATAATTTTATAAATAATATTATTAACAATTAATTCTACATTTTCTTTTTCAATACTTCTTTTAGCAACTGCATCAGGTCGGACATTGAATCCAACAATAATAGTGTTATTAGCTGAAGCTAATAAGACATCTGACTCGGTAATAGCTCCTACTCCTTTAGCAACAATTCTTACTTTAACTCCGCCAACTTCAATTTGTTCTAAAGCCGAAGCCAATGCTTCAGCTGAACCATGAACATCAGCTTTAATAATTACTGGTAATTCTTTCATTTCGCCATTTTCAATTAAATTATTTAATTCTTGTAAACTTAAGGCATGAGCTTGACCCCGATCTTTAAAACGACGTAATTCTAAACGTTTTTCTCCTATTTCTTGCGCTTCTTTAACATTATTTGCTACAAAAAACATATCTCCAGCTTCTGGTACTTCTTTAAGCCCCGTTATTTCTACGGGCATTGATGGAGAAATTACTTTATGACGTTTACCATATTCATCTTGTAATACTCTAATTGTTCCCCAAGTATTTCCAATAACAATCGGATCTTTTAAAGCCAATGTTCCTTGTTGTAATAAAATTGTAGCTACTGGTCCACGTCCTTTATCTAAATTAGATTCAATAACTGTTCCCATACCTGGTCCTTGATAAGCTGCTTGATATTCGTGCATTTCTGCAATAACTTTAATATAGTCTAATAGTTCATCAATTCCTTCACCTTTTAAGGCTGAAATTTTAACAACTGGAACTTCTCCTCCCCATTCTTCTGCCATTACGCCATGTTCTGCTAATTCTCCTAAAATTTTTTCTGGATTAGCTTCAGGTTTATCAATTTTATTAACGGCAACAATAATTGGTGAGTTAGCACTTTTAGCATGCGTTATCGCTTCAATAGTTTGCGGCATAACTCCATCATCAGCCGCTACTACTAAAATCGTAATATCAGTAATGTTAGCTCCTCTTGCTCGCATTTGAGAAAAGGCTGAGTGTCCTGGAGTATCTAAAAAGGTAATCTTTTCCCCATTTTTAGCAATTATTTGGTACGCTCCAATATGTTGAGTTATTCCTCCAGCTTCTTTAGCAGTAATTGAAACATTTAAGTTACGTAAAGTATCTAATAATGTTGTTTTACCATGATCAACATGACCCATAATTGTAACAACTGGTGGTCTTTTTTCTAATTTGTATTTTGTATAATCTGGTAATAAATTTTCAAAGTCTAATTCACTATTGCTATCATCTTCCACAATTTCTACGTTATATTCGGTTGATAATACTTCAGCTACATCTTGTGATAAGTTTTGATTAACTGTTGCCATAATTCCTAATTCAAATAATTTTGTTACAACATCAGTAACGGGAATCTCAATTGCTTGAGCAAATTTTGCAACTGTTATATCATCTGTCCACTTAAGTATTGTTTGTTCTTCTTTTTTATCACTTTGACGTTGTTCACGAGCTTCTTTTTTTAATTGAGTTTTTGTCTTACCAGTATCATCCACTGTTTTTTTTTCTACTTTATCAAAGATATTGAAACGATCATAAGTTCTACGCTTATTATTTGAGTTATTTGTTCTTTTTTTAGTTGGTTTTTTTGTTTCTTCTGGTTTAGTTTCCGTTGTTGGTGTTTCTTTTTTGACAAATGGTCTTTTATTATCTTTATTAAATGATTTATTATCCCTTTTAGGATAGGGTTTTTTGTTGTCTTTGTTGAATGGCTTTTTGTCATCTTTATTGAATGGCTTTTTGTCATCTTTGTTGAATGGTTTTTTGTTATCTTTATTAAATGGTTTACTATCTCTTTTAGGATAAGGTTTTTTGTCATCTTTATTATATGATGATCCTTTAGCTGAAACTTTTGTTTCAGTATTAGTTTTTTCTTTTGGCAAACTTTTAGTTTCTGCTACTTTATTAGTAGTACCTAAAAGTTCATCTAAAATTTTTTCATCGACAATTGAAGTATGATTTCGTACTCGATGTCCTTTATTTTTTAATTCAGCAATTATTTTAGCCGAACTTTGTTTATTTTTTTTGGCCCATTCGTATATTCTTATTTTTCCCATGTTACTCCTTGTTAGTTTAAATTAGCTTTGATCAATTTTTTGAAGCCTACGTCCTCAATTGCTAAAACTTTAATTTGCTTATTTTTAAAAATTTTTTCTAAATTCTGATGGATATCATTTAAAACAATTAGTTCAACTCCATAATTCCAAGTTTTATTTTGAATCAATTTAAAGGTATTAATTGATGCTGATGAAGAAATTAAAATAATTATTTTAGGATTCTTTTTAATTTTACGTATAATATCATCGGTTCCTAAAATTAATTTTTGAGCTTTATACCCTAGAGCAATATTATTATAAATTTTTTGCATATGTTATCAATTCCTCTTTTAATTCTTCAGTCAATTCAAAATTTTTAAATTTTTTACGTTTAGTAAATTTTTTAATTACTTCAGCATCTTTTATCAAATAAAAACTTCGCCCTTGATAAGGTTGAGTATTTATTATCCATTTTTCATTTATTTTAGTTATTTGTAATAATTCAGTTTTTGGTTTTTTTACCCTTGTTACACTGCACATTCTAATATTAGATAATGTCGTCTTCATAAACTATTTCTTCTTCTTTAGCTTGGGTTTCTGATTTAATATCAATTTTCCAACCTGTTAAAATAGAAGCTAAACGTACATTTTGCCCATCCACTCCAATTGCTAAAGAAAATTGGTCATCTGTAACAATAATTCTAGAAATTTTTTTCTCTTCATCTAAAATTTGAACAGCAGTAACAATTGCTGGAGCTAAAGCATTAGAAATAAAGATAATTGGATCTTCAAAATATTCAATTAAATCAATATTTTCTCCCCCTAATAAACGCTTAACTTCATTAATTCTTTGTCCTTGTGGTCCAACACAACTTCCTATGATATCTACATCACTATCAATATTAGCAATATCTATTGCAACTTTAGAACGACTTCCTGCTTCACGAGCAATAGATTTTATTGTTAAATCACCATTTTGAATCTCGGGAATTACATCTTCCATTGCTTTTGAAACTAACTTCAATGATGTTCGGGAAACAATAACTTTTGGTCCTTTTTTAGATTGTTGAGCAACCATTTCAATTACTAAATCAACTGGAATATCAGGATTTAAAATTTCTCCTACAATTCTTCCTTTTGGTCCTAAAGTTGCTAAAGTATCATCTTGTAATTTAAAGTAAATAAAGGGGTCTTTAATTTCTTCTACTCTTCCTTGAATAATTTCTCCTACTTTATGTCCATAGTTTTCTAAAATTTTCTTATATTCAGCTTCTTTAATTTTTTGACGGAATACTTGTTTGGCTGATTGGACAATAGCACGCTCTAAAATATCTTTTTCTAATTTAATTTTAATTTTTAATTGATCACCAACTTTAGCACTTTTACGTATTTCCAGAGCCTCTTCAAGACTAATTTGGTTATGATTATCTACTAATTCACTTTCGGTAACTACTTCTTTATAGCCTAGCATCACAATTCTTTTGCTTTCATAATTAATACTTACTTCAACATCATCATATTCATAAGTCTTTTTTAAAGTTATTAATAGTGCTTCTTCTAATCCTTGTATAATTAAATCACGATCTAACTTCTTACTTTGTACTAAATTATCTATCCCTGCAAATATCTTTTGATTTTTTGTCATTTTTCTTCTCCTACATAATTAGCTCTTTTAATAGCTTTATACTCTATTAGATTATTATCTAATAATATATGTTCATCTTCTACTTTAGTAATAATTCCCATAATCTTTTTTTTTTCATAGGGTTCTACTTTTTTATTAAGTACTATTTCAATCTTTTCATTAAGAGCACTTTGATAATGTTCCTTAATCGATAATCTACGATTAATTCCGGCTGAAGATATTTCTAACATATATTCTTCATCTAAATAATCATCAATATATTCATTAATTGCTCTTGTTATTACAACACAGTCATCAAGTGAAATAGTTGGTGAAAATTCAGCTTTATTTATATAAATAATTAAATGAATATTATTACCAATTTGTTCTTGATCAATATAGTATAAATAAAAGCCTAATTCTTCAACAGTACTTTGAATTTTTTGTGCTAGTTCTTCTGATACTTCAATCATTTACTCTCCTATAACCTATTAATAAAAGTAGAAGCAATTTCGCCCCTACCTTTCATTCATATTTATTATACTATAAAATTTAAAACTTTTGTAAATAAATGCTAATTTAATTTTTAAATTTGTTCTGTTACTATTTCTTGGATTACTTGTTCATCAACTTCATCTTGTGTTTGGTCTTCTGTTTCACCTAAATTATTTTGTCCTTGTTGCATACTTGAAACATCCATAGTATCAGTTGGTTGAATTTGATTATCTGAAACTTTACTTAATTGTGTTTTACTATATGCTTTTAAAATTATATCTAATTGTGAATCTCCACCAATTAATCCGGAAGTTCCTTTAGTTATATAACCATCTCCAGTAGTTTCATCACTTTCAACTATCATATTTAATTTAGGTAAAGAACTTTCTGATACAATACTTAAATCAGAATTGATTGGTTTTTATAAGAATAAGCATTGGAAAACATCCACTTCCTTTGCCTAATAGTCCTCCAACTTTACCTTTTGCTCGAATAATTTTCCCAGTGGCATAATAATCAATTAAATACACATTATTTTTCAAACTATCTCCCTTTATATAAGTATTCAATTTTCTTTCTTTTTTTATTTTATTAAAATATAACATGAAAAGTATATAATATTTCTATTAGCTAATAATATTATCTATATTAAACCAATTATTGCTTTTAAATAATTATAATAACCTATTTTACTATTTGGTTCATATTTAATAAATTCTTGTAAATACTCTTCCATAGTAGTTAAATAGTCTAATAATTCTTTTAATTCTTTTTTAATTTCTTGTTTTTCATTAAACGTAGTTAAGGTCAGCGTTGTTTTTAACTCAGTAATTTTTTTTTGAATGTTTTTATGATAAATAACTATTGATTTATAAATCTTTTTTACTTGTTTATAATCAAAGTTTTCATTTTGTAAATAAATTTGTTCTTTAAGCGTTTCCCACTGCTGTTGATATTTAGTTATTTCTTTCATCATGACCTAACTTAGCTTTAATTTTTTATATATCCATGTTCATAACAAGCATCTAATACTTCTCCTCCTGTTTCCACGGCACTAGCTTTTGTTACTTCTCCATCTTTAGTCCAATATGGTAAAAATACCGAAACAGCTATTTGAGGATTAGTATATGGAGCATACCCAATAAAAGAACTGTTATCAGTTTTTACCGCTTCTTTCATTGTTTCGTCTTTATAAAATGATTCACTTGTTCCTGATTTAGAACCAAAATCATAACGTGAATCAGCGATTTGTCCCGTTGTTCCTCCAGAAATAGTTGAAGGCTTAATTAATGTATCTTGTACATGTTTAATATCTTTTGTATCTTCATCTAAGACGTTTAAAACTTGGGGTGAAACTCGATTGATTTCATTTCCTATTTTTCCAATCCCCCCTGGTTCATTAACTGAATATAAGTAATTAACTTTCATTCGATTCTTTCCATTAGCTAAAGTAGCAGCGTATTGTGTTACTTGAAGTGGTGTATAAGTGTCGTATTGACCATTAGCTAAATCTACATATAATCCAGCACCTTGGTCAGTACTTTTTACTCCTTCAATTTCATTATCAAAATCAATTCCTGTTTTCACACCTAAACCAAATTTAGCAAACTCTCCACGAACTAAATCAAAATATTCTTTATCAATTGTTCCGGGTATCGTATCTCCTTGGGCATAATTTATCCCGGCTAATTTTAATAAAACTTGGTAAAAATAAACATTTGAAGAAACTCCAATAGCTCTATTTTCATCAATTGTTCCATAATTATGATATGAACCTTTAGTTACTGTTCCAATTTGCATTGGCGTGTCATAAACTTGTTGACCCCATTCCCAAGTATCCTTATAATATCCCATTAATAAAACAGCTGGCTTAACTATTGATCCTACTTCATAAGCCGTGGTAAAATTATTAATTGTTACATCATAATACTTTTCATCATCTTCATATTTTCCAGCAATTGCTAATAATTCTCCAGTTTGCACATCAACTATCGAGCTATAATCGGTTTTGAAATATTGATAAGCATCCTCTTCTAATCGATTTTGTAAAATTTTTTCAATATCTTTTTGTAATTCAATATCAATTGTTAATTTTAAATCTTTACCGGCTGTTCCCGTTTGAATAATTTTATAATTAGTAATATTTCCAGCATCATCATAATAAATTTGATATTTTTGGGGTGTTGATTTTAAATACATTTCTTGTTCTTTTTCAATATAACTAATTCCTACTTGATCAGAAGATGAATAACCCAAACTTTCGTATTTATCTACTTCTTCTTCAGGAATATCACCAACACTTCCTAAAATAGTTCGTAATGATTGTTGATAAGGATAATATCTTTCCCAATCAGAAACTATAAAACATCCTCCTAGTTTCCCAAAATTTGCTCTTAAAAAATATTGTTCTTTCTCTGTTAAATTTTCTACTAGTACTTTAGCATAACTTTCTGAACTAGCATCCATTAAAATTTTTAATTTAATTTCTTCTTGACCATATTCTTGTGCTAATTTATCATAATCTGCTTGCGTTACTTCGTCTCTTAAAGCATCTTCTAGTTCTAAATCTTTATATTTCACAGAATTTTGGTTAACTCTTGTCATTATTTCTTCATAATTTTCTCGAATAATCAAATCTTTATAATCATCTTCATTTAAAGTAGTAGAATTTTTGCTTACATCAATATTTTGAGTAAGTTCTTTAGTAATTTCCCATTCCTGTTCATTATCTATATCATCACTTCCTAAATAGACTAAGTTTTTTTGTTCTTTATTACCAACTACTAATTTATTGTTCCGATCAAAAATTTCTCCCCTAGGCATTGGATTTTCTAAGGTTATATTAGTTTGTGAAGAAGCTAAATTAGTGAAATCTTCACTATAGTAAAGTGTTACCATCAAAAATTTTCCAATTAAAATAATGAATAAGATAATTATTATATTTTTAAATATCTTAATTTTTTTATTAATCATTTTACTCCTATCATAATATAAAAAACAAAATACCTAAGTATTTTGTTGAGATTAATTTATTCTTGTGCTACTTCAGCTGTTATTCCTTGATCACTTAATTTATCTAAAGCTTCTTTTTGTTTATGATAAGTTAAAGCTCCTGAAATTAATCCTAAAGCTAAACCTCCTATTACTAACACAATAAAAACAACTGCGATAATTTTACTTAATTTATTTACATTCATTTTATCTACCTTCTTCTTTTGCTTTTAAATATTGATCATATGTTCTTATCATTTTTAAATCATATTCTACTTTTTCTACTTCTTCTTGATTTAATTTAATATATGCTTCATAAAATTCTTGGTCATACATTTTAATAATATTGATAATTTCTTCTCGTGAGCGTTCATCATTAATTATTTCTGTTTCAAAATCTTTTTCTTTGATTGAGGTCATAATTGTATTAGTTTGATTTAGTTTTTCTAAATCATCTACTTTAGCAGTTTTTAAATTACCATATATGAAGTATTTGTTAATTACTTCTAGTTCTTTTTTTTTTATTTCTTCTTCATTATTTAAAAAATAATTTTGTTGGTGCAATATTTTTACTGTTTCATAGCCTGACTTTTCTATGGTTTTTTCAAAAAAGATTTGTTCTTTTTTAGCAATATAATTTAAATATCTTTCTCTTAAATTTTTATTATTACTTAAAATTTCATTAACATCCGCTTCTTTAATAACTTCTAACATATCATTTATAAATGTCTCGTTCATCTCTCTCCTTATTTTGTTACAAAATTAACTAATTTATTAGGAACAACTATTGTTTTAATAATTTCTAATTCTAACAAAAGGTCTTGTAATTCTTGAAGAGCTAATTTTTCTAATTCTTCTTTAGCAATTCCAGAATCTACTTTAATTTTCTTTTTAATTTTTCCTTTAATTTGTAACACTATTTCTACTTGATCATCAATTAATTTACTTGAATCAACTTGAGGCCATGTTTCTAAATATATGTAACTTGTTTGGTTCAATACATTTTGCCAAATTTCCTCACATAAATGTGGAGCAAGTGGTGCTAAAAGTTTAATAAATCCTTGAGCTTGCTTCATTGATATTTTAACAAATTTATTAGCTTGGTTCAGGAAAATCATCATTTGTGATATTGCCGTGTTAAATGAAAGGGTTTCGAAGTCATGTTGAACTTTTTCAATTGTTTGATTATAAACTTTGTCTAAATCTTGATTTTCTTCGACAAATTCTCGAGTTATATAAAATTTATATACGCGATCTAAAAATTTTCTTGCTCCATCTAACCCTGTTTCACTCCACGGGATTGAAGCATCTAATGGTCCCATAAACATTTCATATAATCTTAAAGTATCTGCTCCATGAGATTTAACAATATCATCAGGATTTACAACATTTCCTTTAGATTTAGACATTTTTTCATTATTTTCTCCTAAGATCATTCCTTGATTAAAAATTTTTTGAAATGGTTCTTTAGTTGAAACAATTCCTAAATCATATAATACTTTATGCCAAAATCTAGCATATAATAAGTGAAGCACAGCGTGTTCGGCTCCACCAATATATAAATCTACTGGTAGCCATTTATCAGCAATATCTTTAGCTATTAGCTCTTTTTCATTTAAAGGATCTAAATATCTAATGTAAT
>JBKDZV010000043.1:0-7042 GCA_047971455.1 Mycoplasmatales bacterium
ATCGAAGCTTTTTTAGTATTAGGTGAAGAAAATAAAAGATATATTTCAGGCGTTACTGGTAGGTCATCAATGGTTTTATTACAAGAAAATCAAGGTTTATTTTTAACTTATGGAAGATATACTTTACAAGCAAAAGAATAATTATAATATAGTTTTGAAATTAAATTAGTAGGATTAGGAAATCCTAATTTTTTCTTTGAAGAATTAATTAATTATTTACAAAAAAACAAGATTACAACTATTGGTTTAGATGGAACCCATATCACCTTAGATTTTTATAAAAAACTACAAGAAAAATTAGATTTTATCACAATTAAAGAAGTTAATGGAATTGTAGAAGAATTACGTTTAACAAAAACAGAAGAAGAAATATTATATACTAAAAAAGCTATTACAATAACTGATAAAACTTTTAATTATTGTTTACAATTTTTAAAAGAAGGAATAACCGAAAAAGAATATGCTAATAAACTTGATTTTTATCATAAAGAATTTGGAGCAGATGGACCTTCTTTTAATACTATCGTAGCTTTTGGTGAACATGCAGCCTTACCTCATGCTCAACCAGGAGCAAGAAAATTAAAACAAGGTGATATAATTACTGTTGATTATGGTTGTTTTTATAAAGGTTATTGTTCAGATATGACACGTACTTTTTTCTTTGGTCAGCCGCAAGATGAAGAATTAGTAAAAATTCATGAAATAGTTTTACAAGCTCATCATTTACAAATAGCAGCAATTGCTCCTGGTAAATCAACAAAAGAAATTGATAAAATAGGACGTGATTTAATAACTGAACACGGTTATGGACAAACTTTTGCTCATGGAACAGGTCATGGAATTGGCTTGGAAATTCATGAAGCACCGTTATTAAATAGTGTTAGTGATACGATTTTAAAAGAAGGAATGATAATTACAATTGAACCTGGAATTTACTTAGAAGGAAAAGGTGGAGTAAGAATTGAAAATGATATAATTGTTACAAAAGATGGTTATGAATCATTGAATCAAACTGATCGTTCATTAGATGTTTATAATAATACTTTAAAAAATTAAAATAAAAAATAAGGAATTTTATTCCTTATTTTCTTTATTTTGTAACATTTCTTTAACATATGTTGGCAACATAAAAGCTCCCAAGTGGATATCGGGATTGTAGTATCTGGTGTGTAAATTAAATTTTTTCCATTGTTCAATATTTAGATTAGTAAGTGGATCTAAATTTTTAGAAGCAAACCCAAATAGCCAATGACCTGAAGGATAAATCGCTTGATGGAACTGATAAACTTTAGCAATTGGGAAAATATTCTTTAATTTACCATGTGAACGTAGCATTTCTTGGGCATATTGTTCAAAATAAGGTGATTCATGTTGATTAATTAAAATCCCATTATCATTTAAAATTCGGTAACAATTTTGATAAAACGCTGTTGTAAATAATCCTTCACCTGGACCAATTGGATCAGTTGAATCAACTAAAATTAAATCATAACTATTAGTTTGTGCTTTATTAACAAAAGCTACCCCATCTTCGAAAAATAAGTTAACACGCTTATCTACTAATTGAGAAGCAGTTTGTGGAATAAACTTTTGACATAATTTAACAACTTCTTCATCAATTTCTACCATATCAATAGTTGTAATAGTTTTATATCTTGTCAATTCTCGAACAGTACCACCATCTCCACCACCAATCACTAAAACTTTTTGAATTTTAGGATTAACAGCCATTGCTGGATGAACAATCATGTCATGATAAATAAATTCATCCTTTTCTGTAACCATAAATAAATCATCTAAAGTAAAAAAAGTTCCCCATTCTTTGGAACGATAAAAATCAATTTTTTGATATTTAGATTTTTTAGATATTAATCGCTCCTCATATTTGATTGAAAATTTTGTAGCATCAGTCCACTTTTCACTAAACCATAAATTCATACTTCTCCTTAATTATCTCTATTTTTTACAAGTAAATTGTAACAAAAAAAAGATAAAAATATAAGAATTATGGTATAATTATATTATTAATGAGGAGAAAAATTTGTATAATTATCCAAATCAAAAAAAAGTTCAAAATCAAGAAATTGTAGATTTAAATAACGGAAAAGCAAGAGGAATGAATTTTGAAGATTTTATATCTCAAGCTAACAGTTATTATAATGCTCATAATATCGCTAATATTCATAAAAAGCCAACACCAATAAAAATTATTAAAGTGGTTAATTATAAAGAAACTATTTATAATAAATCCAAAATAACCGAAGCAGTATTTGATAAAAAGTCAACAACCGATTATAATGGAATATATAAAGGATATTATATTGATTTTGAGGCAAAAGAAACTATAAATAAAACGTTTAATATTAAGTCTAATTTACATAAGCACCAAATAGATCATTTGCTATCGATTAAAAGTCATGGTGGAATAGCATTTATTTTAATTAGTATGAAATATTATAATAAAATATATGCTATTGATATTAAAAAATTATTAAAGCACCAAAAAGTTTTAGTAACGATAGAATTTTTAAAAGAACAAGGTTATGAAGTAAATCAAACAAATTCTTTATACTTAGATTATTTAACATATGTAGACGATTTACTTGAAAGGAAAAGTAATGGCTAGTAAAAGATATACCCAAATACAGAAAAATCAAAAGAAAGACAGTTTATTTTTAAAGTTTATTAAATTTATCTTCAAATTAGTACTTTCAATCTTATTAATTTGTTTATTTTTAGGATTTGCTATTTTAACTTTCGAATTTTTCTATGTAGGTGAAGTAGAAGATGGTAACTTTTGGCAATCACAAAATACAATGTATATTTATGACCGTGATGGAAATTTAATGACTACTTATGGTCTTAATGTTGATTATGTAACTTTGGATGAAGTATCAGAAAATTTTACCAATGCTTTAATTGCTACGGAAGATTCAAAATTTGAAAAACATCATGGAGTAGATTATATTGGAATGATAAGAGCTGTATATCAAACACTTTTTACTAGTTCTTCTTCAGGTGGATCTACTTTAACAATGCAACTTGCTAAATTATTATATTTACAAGGAGAAAATAAAGTAGATGGTGATGGAAATATTGTTTATGATGATAATGGTAATCCAGTAAAAACTTATTCTTTTCATAATAAAATAGAGTATAAATTACAACAAATAGCATATGCTTGGAAAGTTGAAGGAAAGTATAATAAAAATGAAATTTTAGAAAATTATGTTAATTTTATAAGTTTAGGTGTTCCAAGTAGTGATTCACGTGGAATTGAAAGTGCTGCTAATTATTATTTTGGAGTAACCGCTGCTAATTTGTCACTTTCACAAGGAGCTGTTTTAGCTGGAATGGTCCAAGAACCTAATGGTGATAATAATCCCTATGTTGACATTACAGGAGCAACTAAACGTCGAAATACTGTATTAGACAGAATGAAAACCGAAGGATATATCACTAACGAAGAATGTGATAAAGCAAAAGCTGAAAAAATTCAAGATACACTTGTAAAGCATGATAGTAGTGAAGAAATAGACTCTTCAGAAGTTATAAGATCTTATTTAGATGTTGTAGACTTAGAACTTAAAGATTTATTTGGAGAAGATTTCAATCCTGTAGAAGCGAATATGAGTGTATACACTAATTTAGATTATGATTTACAAGAAGATACATATAAAATAATAAATAATTATGATGGAAATATAAGATATCCAGATGATTATATGCAAGCAGGAAGTGCTACAATTGATTCCCAAACAGGAGAGATTTTGGCAATTGGTGGGGGAAGAACAACTAATGGTCCAATTGATCAAAATTATGGAGCCTTATATCAACGACAACCTGGATCCACTTCCAAACCAATAGTTGATTATGCTCCAGCAATTGAATTTTTAGATTGGTCAACTTATCACCAACTAAATGATAAATATACTTATTATACTGGAAGCAAAGAAGGGGTTAAAAATGCTGATGGAGTTTATGCGGGACAAATGAGTATTCAACAAGGGCTAGCAGCTTCTAAAAATACAATTGCCTTACAAACTTTCCAAGCAACAACTGAAGCCGTAGGAATTGATACAGTAAAAGATTTTATTGCTGGTTTAGGAATAACGGATTTAGATGATTTTAATGAAGCTTATTCAATTGGTGGATGGAATAATGGAACAACTCCTTTAGAATTATCTGGAGCTTATGCAACTTTAGCAAATGGTGGAGTGTATAATAAACCTCACGCCATAAATAAAATTAAGTTTTCAAAATCTTCACCTTATTATGAAGAGTATGGTGATGAATATGTATACGATTATGAAACACATACAGCAATGGAAGCTCAAACAGCTTATATGGTAACTAAAATGCTAAATCCTGATTTATATTATGCTTTAACCAATAATAGTGGTTTAAAAGTATCAGGATTAGGAGAACAAGCCATTAAGACCGGAACATCTAATTGGGGGGAAGCCGCTGAACAATATGGGATTCCTGAAGGAGGTCCTCGAGATAAATGGGTTGCTGGATATAGTGGAGACGTTACAACAGTTATTTGGAGTGGATATGATGGAGAAGATGAAGCAAAAGGATACTATTTTGATTCTTACGGATTCTGGAGTTACGATATATATGCTGAAATAATGGAAGCGGTAGTAGATAATTCAGCTGAATATTTACATAATGATAGTATAGAAGTACCAAAAGGTGTTGCTACTCGAAAAGTTGGAGGTGCAACTTACTATTATAAAACAAATAGTAGCGATTACAGTGAACAAAAAGAAGAAGAAAAAGAAGAAAAAGAAAAAGAAGAAAAAGAACAGGCTGAAAAAGAAGAAGCAGCCAAAAAAGCAGATGAAGCAGAGAAAGAAGCAACTAAAGAAGATGAAAAAGATACTGAAAGTGATGAGGTGGAAGAAATTACTTTAGGTGAATAAGAAAGGATAACATGAAGAAAATATTTACTATAATTTGTTTATTAGCATTAATTATTCCAACAACATTCAAAGCTGAAGAAACCTTAGGAGATATTCAAAATGAATTAGCAGATTTAGAACAAGAGTACGATAAAAAAGAAGAAGAATTAGCAAATGGACAAGTAGAATATGATAAATTATATGAAGAATTAACAACGGTAGCTAATGAAAAAACTAAGACAGAAAATTCGATTCAAACAACCAAAAATAGTATTTTAGCTAAACAAGAGCAAATAACTGATTTAGAAAAAAATCAAATTCCACAAATGGAAAAAAAAGCTAAAATATCTTTAGAATTTTCACAGCAAAATTATAATCAAAACATTTTATTATCAATTGTTTATAATTCTTTACAAAATGAAAAAACTAGTATCTTAGAAACTATTCAAGCAACAACTATTTTATTTTCTGAGTTAAACAGCTCTTTATTCGATTTATTAACTTTATTAAATCAAGTAGAAGAAGATAAAGCGGATTTAGAAATTCAACAAGAACAATTATCTGCTAAAGAAGAAGAATTAAAAACGCAAGAAAGTTATTTAGAAAATTTAAAGGCAGAATTATCAGCACAAATAAATGAAATGGAAAGTGATTTAGCTTCACAAGAAGATATTATAGCTTCACAAAAAGAAAAAGAACGTTTATATGAAGAAGCAGGTTGTGATGCTGATGATGTTTATGGAGTAGATTGTGCTCAAAACGAGATGCCTGAAGCCTCAGGAACATTTAATCGTCCAACAACACATGGAGTTATAACAAATGAATTTGGTGGATATTCTACAGGAAACTATAGTCATAGTGGAATAGACGTTGCCAATTCAGCAGGAACACCAATTTATCCAACAGCTAATGGAAAAGTATTATATGCTGGAGATGAAAATATGTCAGTAACTGGAACTTATGGTGGAGGGAATAATGTTATTGTCTTACATGTCGTTAATGGACAAAATTATGTTTCTAGATATTGCCATATGAGTTCAATTAGTGTTAGTACTGGTCAAACAGTAACCACTTCAACACAACTAGGATCTATGGGAGCAACAGGAAATGTAACAGGGGTTCATTTACACTTTGAAATTCAACAAGGATCGTCATATAATTGGAGTACTTTAGTTAATCCCCGAACTTATGTGTCATTTCCAGCAATTGGAGTTTGGTGGTAGTATGCAACAATATTATTTAAATAACGAATTAGAACATAGTGTTAGTATCAAAGATACTAGATTTCATTATTTAAAAAATGTTATAAGAATAAAAAAAGAAGAACATATTCTTCTTTTTAATGGTATAAATAAAGCAGAATATCAAATATTAGAAATAAATAAAAGTGATATTAAAGCTCAAAAAATAAGAAATCTAAAAAATAATAATCATAAATTAGAAATAACCTTACTAACAGGAGTATTAAAAAAAGATAATACAGAATTAGTAATTCAAAAATCAGTTGAATTAGGAATAAATAAGATTATTTTAACAAAATTTATAAATAGTGTTGCTAGAATAGATAATAAAGAAGAAAAAAAACTACAAAGATATAATGAAATTGCTTTAAGTGCTTGTGAACAAAGTAAACGAGATACAATAGCCTCAGTAGAATATTTAGATTTATTAAAAAAGTTAGAATTTAAACTTTATGATAAGATATACTTATTATATGAACAAGAAAATAATATAAATAGTTTATATAAAGAAATAAATAATTGCAGTAAACAGGATAAAATATTATTAATAGTAGGTCCAGAAGGTGGATTTGATGTAAAAGAGCTTGATTATTTTCAAGAAAATAAAATAACCTTTACATCATTAGGAACAAATATTTTACGTTCAGAAACAGCAGCAATAATGTCAGTTGGTTTAACGATTAATATTATGAATAATAAATAAACATAGATTTTAGGAGAAAAGTATAATATGTCAAAAAAATATATATATGTAATAGCAATATTTTTAATATTTAATATATTATTGATAATAAGTCCAGCTAATAATATTGTACAAGAAGGATATAGTAATGTAAAAAATATAGTATTGTCTTTACAAAATAATATTGTAGAAACATTTAATTCAATTTCTTC
>JBKDZV010000044.1:0-3029 GCA_047971455.1 Mycoplasmatales bacterium
AAAAGGAACCTGATATGTATAATATTGAAACAAAATAGAAAGAGTTTTTTAAATTTTTTTGACAGAGTGTATAATAAACTGTGTAACTTATAACAAGACTTACATGGTTTTTTAATTGTATAAATGATAAAACATAAAAAATGATAGGAGAAAAAATAGTGCCAAAATTAAGAAGTATTTTGAAAATAACAATATTTTCTAAATATTTTTTTTAAAGTCCATTTAATTCATTTTAATCTATGTCCAACAGGATTAAAATACTCTAATATTGAATATCAATTAATTTATATCATTTACCTATTATTTAAACAACCTTTAAAAAGGACATGTTTAAAAGAAAAATCAATATATTCTCCACGTAAAAAGCAATATTTCTTAATTTTTTTTATTTCCTATTTTATTCCTTCATATTTTAAAATTTATTATTTTGTCCTTCAAGGAATCAAATTTTAATTCTAAAATAATTATTTATCTTTTTAAATTATTTATACTAAAGCAAAAGGATTCACTGTTTATTAACAGTGAACCCTTTTTATTTTTTGAATGATATAGTGAGAAAGAATACAATTCTACTCTGCTCTAACTCAAAACTATTATATCATATTTTATTTATATTGTAAATAATCATACAATGTTATCAATCTATTGTAATCTGTTTTATTTAGTTTGTTAGAATAATCCTTTAAATATTTTCTTAATTCCTTAGTAGATATCTCACCTAAATATACACTTCCATATATACTAGACAATCTCCTTGTAGCATTTTTTTTTAATTCTTCATCTTCTAGTATTTTAGAAATACTATTCTTATTAATGTACTTATTATTAATCTTATTATAATATTTTGTAACTCTATCTTCTTGTTGTTTCATATATTCACAATTATATTTTTTAAAAATATGACAAGGAAAATACTGCTGCGCTTGTACCTTTAATGTTTTTAAAGTATATATCCCAATATTTTGACACATTTCTTCATTTTCTTCATATTCCCAGTATTTATCAATTATATCACTAGTCTTTATATTCATAGGTATAATATCTTTAGATGAAGAAAGCATAAGTACCATATCTTCAGACAAACTATCCTCTATAGACTTTCTTATTTTAAATTTAGGGGCCCCTTCCTTCACCAACTCTATTTCTTTAGTTAGATTTTTTAGTTTTCTAAGTTCAGATATTGGTATAGGTATTTCTAAAGCAGATATACTAGTGTACACAGCCTCAAAATTATCAGTTTCAACAGCCTTAATTGTTATTGTATTATCTCCTAGTTGATACATTTTATCAACTACTATTGTGCTCATTTCATTCTCTTTTCTTTCAATAATTAAAAAATTATTTTTTAGTTGTTCATATTCTGAACTATTAGGATTTACAAAAGAAAATATTGTTTCTAAAATTTCTTTAACATTATTATCACTTAATGAATATCCTAAAAATATTATAGGGTGATTAATACAAAATGATATAAGCTAAGAAAATAATAAAATATTATTTTCTTTAAATTTATTATAATCGCTTACTCCTATTACAATACTATCAGAATCTGACATGCAACCATGAATTTTATATATAGATTTTAAAGGTTCTTTTAAGATTACATTATTTCCTATTATATTTTCTCTATCTGTAATAATATCATTTAAAAAATTATCATAATTAGTTGTAATAAAAGTATAGATTTTACTATTAATCTTCCTAAATGCTTTTATTTCACTATTATCTTCTTCTTTTTCATACTTATTAATTATTTGACATATCAATTCTTTAAATCTACTTTTCTTCTCGTTTTGAGTAACAATACTAGCAACATTTTTAGTAAATTCATTAATATCATCTAATTCTTTATATTTAGCTTCATACTCTTGTATCATTTCTTCTGCCAAATGTAATAATATTTCATTATCTTTTATCTCTTTTTGTTTCAAATTATTAATCTTTGCAACAAAATCTACATCTGTATATCCTATTAATTGAAAAGCTTTTTTAATAAGTTCTCTCCAATCCGGAGTGCTCATATATCTTCTTGATATTCCACTACCAACAAATAAAATTGGATACTTGTTATGCTTTTTTAAATATTCTGATAATTCCATCTTACTCCTTGTCTTTCAATATCAGCTATTAGCATTTTCTACATTGACTATATAACTAATAATATACTTTCATCTCCATTATACAACGTTGCTCTTAAATCAATTGCTGTATCTAAAGCACCTTATGTTGTATTAGTAATACTTTATCCTACTCATAATTCAATCATAAAACCATAACCATAATAAATTATTTCTTACTATTAAACCTTATATTTTATCATCTCATCTTTGTAGCTCAACTTATATTCTTTCTTCTTTAGAACTATTGATATATTATATTTTACCTTCAAATTATACTGACTCATATAAAGTTTTATATTTTTACCCTCTTTTTCATATTTTTATATTCTCTTTTACCTATATCACCCATTATATATAGTTCCTTCAATTTAGTTAATTAAATTTCCAATTTCTTTTTTATTTTTTGCTCATCAACTTTAATATAATCATATTAAACATACAAATAAAATAATATTGATTAATTTTAACTTTCCTATCACTAAATACATAATATTTATACTCTTTTATACTTCCAGTTATCTTTAGTTTTTTTCTAACAGCTTGAGCGAAGAAAACATTATTTAAATACTTGTATATAATTTTATCATTAAACTTATACTAATGCTTATATTTTATTCTTTTATCTTTTTTGTGTTTGTATGAAATTTAACAATTATTTTAAAGTATCTTCTTTCCTTACATTATTACAACTTATAATTAAGTTTAATTCATTTTTTAATATACAATCTAACTATAATCTTTCAAAAATTTTTTTAACATCAATTTGTTAAGCCATTTGTTCTTCTAAATATTCTAAATTTTCTTCATATTATATAACATTACTTTTTTCATAATCGATTACTTTTACTATTCGAGATCTCATAGCATTTCTAAACTAATTGTATCTTATTTTGTAGCAATTTTTAATAT
>JBKDZV010000045.1:0-10270 GCA_047971455.1 Mycoplasmatales bacterium
GCCAACTTACTAATCATTCCTACCAAACTTGAAGTTGGTTCATTAATATAAAGATTTTGAATAATAGAAGTTTCTTCTACTCCTAGTATTTCTCCAGTAAATTCTACTACGCTATCACCATCTATTATTTGACCAATTGGTCGATATCCATTAGTTTCAAATCCTCCAATATTATCTGCTCCAATTTTAGTTTCCGATTGAGAGGCATCAATATCACTTACTATTTTATAATTCCCATCCATTGGTCTAATTATATGGTCATACTTCTCTAATGTTAAATCGTTATCTCCCCATTCTTCAATAGTATTTGCATCTTCATATCCAATACTTTCTAATTCATATATTCCATATGCTTTTGCTCCCTCTACTATACTTGAATCTTCTACTGTTGATGGTTCTACTTGGTCAGAACCAACTTTTTTGTCAACATCTGTATCTAAATTTACTCCATCTCCAATAAGTGCATATCCATCTTCTTGTTTTGGTGTATGAATTGTTAAGGTATTAATAGGTCTATAATCTTCACTTATTGTCTCTATTTCATAAGTTGTATCAGGTTCAATCTTACATGAACTTCCATTATTTTTAAATGTTACTGTTTGGGATTCTTCATCAACTATTGGATCAGTCTCAGCACATACTAAACTTTCTCTAAATAATCCTTTAGATTTTATACTAATTTCATCTATCAAATTCTTTATTGTCGCTTTAGTTGTTCCTTCTTCCGTATAATGCAAAGTAATATTTAAAGACATGGCATCTATTTTATAATTATCTATTGTCAACTCTGTAAAAGGTAGTGGTTCAATTTCTATACATGGTTGATTAGCTACGTATGTTCCATCTTGTTCTGTTGTCATTATATGTGGTTGACAAAATGCTACTGTTTCATCAAAACTCCATGGTGCTGTCCAATCTATACCATTATCTGCTTCATTCCCTGAACTAAGCCAATTTAAACCAGTACCTGAAGTATTGTTATACCAAGACTCATTTACTAAATTATCATAAGTAGCAACATAAGCTCCATCTAGTGAACCATTTCCTATTAAAATAGAATCATCCTCATATAATTCTGTGACAACATCATCTGTAGTGTTGTCTATTTCTTTTAAATCACTTACTATTTGTGTTTCATATCCGTAAGAATTAGTGATTATTCCATCTTTATTATTACCTACTAAAGCTCCAAGAGTTATCTCACCCTCAGAAGATATGCTGCTATCTGTAACATTTCCTGTAACATTTCCTGTAACATTTCCTGTAACATTTCCTGTGGTATAAGAATTAGTAATAGCTGCCTCAGCTGTTGTATCTAGTGTACTTTTAGAAAATTCTCCAACTAATCCCCCAACACTTACATCACCTACTACATTTCCTGTCGCATAAGCTCCTTCAATTATCCCTTGGTTCCACCCTACTAGTCCTCCTGTCTTTCCATTGGATCCAGTAACATTTCCTGTCGCATAGGAATTTACAATCGTTCCTGTATTATTATTTCCTGCTAATCCTCCAGTGGCATTTTTCCCTGTAACATTACTTGTAGTATAAGAATTAGTAATAGTTCCTTTATTAATTCCTGTTATTCCTCCTACAGTATAAGATATCCCTTCAATATTTTCTGCTACAAACGAATTAGTTATTGTTCCAGAATCTACTCTTCCTACTATTCCTCCGACTAAAGTACTTCCAGTTATATAAGTTTTGGTCTCATCTGTTCCTTGAAGTCCAATATTAGTTACATCTCCTGCCATCTTACTAATCATTCCTACCAAACTTGAAGTTGGTTCATTAATATAAAGATTTTGAATAATAGAAGTTTCTTCTACTCCTAGTATTTCTCCAGTAAATTCTACTACGCTATCACCATCTATTATTTGACCAATTGGTCGATATCCATCAGTTTCAAATCCTCCAATATTATCTGCTCCAATTTTAGTTTCCGATTGAGAGGCATCAATATCACTTACTATTTTATAATTCCCATCCATTGGTCTAATTATATGGTCATATTTAGTTAAAGTTAAATCCTCCTCTGACCAATTAGCTTCTGTAGGATTAGTATCTTCATATCCAATACTTTCTAATTCATATATTCCATAAGCTGGTTTGTCTGTAACCACTATTGATGTTTCAGCTGTTAATGGTGTTGAAATATCTTTAGCTGAAATATTATTTACATCAGTAGCTTCATTTACGCCATCCCCAAGTAAGGCATATGTATCTTCTTCATCTTTCAATAATTTCAAACCACTTGAATTAATTAAAGGAACTGCAATATCTAAACTTGTTAATTCAGCTGCCTCTTCACTATTTTTATTGGGAATTTCTACGGTATCTAAACCATACTTAAATGAAATATTATACTGTCCTCCTTCAGCAAATCCTTCACTTAATAAATTTCCTGTTCTAATTTCATAAATATGCTTAGCTGAATCTACTTCAGTAAAACTTTCTTCAGAAATTTCTTTAGCATGACTGGATGAGGTTATTCCGTCAATTACAGTCATACTAAATTTGTTATCATCTTCAAGATTTAAAGCTTCTGCTAATTTAACTCTTATGATAATTTCGTGAGTAGTTGCTACTATTTTATATTCTAAATCTTCTAATATCACTCGATCAAGTAAAGTAATATCAGCAGTTTGATTACAACTATCATTACTACATCCATATGCTATATTTTTGGCATATGTTTTACTTTTACTGTCAACACTGTTTTTACTTTCTTCTTTCTTTTTTATATCTATTTTTTCTCTAAGCTCTTTTACACAATTTACTATCTCTGTTTTAACATCAATATACATTTCTTGCCCATCTACAACAATTGGCGCTACTTCAGGCACAACAACAGATAATAACATTATTAATATTATTATTTTTTTATACATATTTTTCCCCTTTTTCATATACAATTTATCGTTATTATACCAGCATATTATAACATATTTACTTTTTTAATTTTTCATTTTATACAGTAAACATCTAATTTTTTAATATTTTTTTACTTTCTTATTAATAAAATTTATAATTATTAATATGTATAAAAAAAATGAAGACCTTAAGTCTTCATTTAAATTTTTAGATTCTTTCTTTAATTCTTGCTGCCTTACCACTTCTACCTCTTAAGTAGTATAGTTTAGCTCTTCTTACTTTACCTTTTCTAATTACTTCTATATTATCAACATTTGGTGAATGTAATGGGAAAATTCTTTCCACACCTACACCTGATGAAATTTTTCTAACAGTAAAAGTAGCGTTTAAGTTATTTTTATTTCTTCTTGCAATAACTACACCTTGGAATTTTTGAATTCTTTCTTTTTTACCTTCTACTATTTTTACATCTACAATGACTGTATCCCCAACTCTAAAATTTGTTACATCATCTTTTAATTGTTTTGAATTTAGTTGTTCGATTATTTGATTTCTCATCTTTTCTCCTTCTTTAAAGTATATTCTTAATTAAATTAATTTTAATCAGCGGAAAACACTATTTTTAACTAACTTATAAATTATAACATAATTTTTCTAAGTATTTTTAAGTATTTTATATTTTCTAAATTTAAAACTAAAGTTTAATTAACTATCTCTAATTTTATCTTATCTAGCTTATTATCAGGAATATCAACTTTAATTATTGCACAATTTTTCAGTTTATATTGGTAAGTATATGTTTGAGGAAAATAATTTACTAAAAAAGATTTCATTGTGTGGGCATGACAAGTAATTACTACTACTTCATCATTTTTACTTTTATTAACTATTTCTTCTATTCCTTGACTTACTCTTTGTTCTATTTGCTTATTATGTTCAAAACCTTGATATTTAGAAAGATCGGTTGCTTCTGTATAAGCAGTTACTTCTTTTCCTTCTAATTCTCCAAAATCTCGTTCTAAAAAACTGGGATTCTCTACTATTTTAAGATCCCATTTTTGCTGTGTTTTAATAATACTTAAAGTTTCTTTAGCTCTTGATAGCGGAGAACTTATTAATTTAGTTGGTTGTACTTCATCAAAAAAGTGCACTATTTCTTTGGCTTGTTCTTTACCTGTATCATTTAATAATTTATCTGATATTCCTTGAATTAAAAATTTTTTATTCCAATCTGTTTGTCCATGTCTAATTAAATATATTTGCATTATTCTCCTTTTGATATAATTTTTTTTGTAAAGTATTTATTATATTCTGCTTGTAATTGTTGTTTATTAACATGAGTATAAATTTCAGTTGTTGTAATATTCTCATGCCCTAAAAGTTGTTGAATAGCTTTAAGATTTGCTCCGTTTTGTAACAAATGAGTGGCAATTGAATGGCGTAATTTATGTGCTGATATATCATTTATTCCTACAAGTTTAGCTCTGGTCTTTAAAATTTTCGTAAAACCTTGTCTTGTCATCTTACGACCTTGAGCATTAACGAATAAGGTATTATTAGGGATATGTAAAAATTCTATTTTTATTTTTAAATAATTTTTAAGTGCTTGAATAGCGTGATCATTTATTGGAATCATTCTTTGTTTAGAACCTTTACCTATCACAATGACAAATTTTTCAGTCAATTTCAAATCTTTTTCTTCTAAATTTAATAATTCACTAATTCGCATACCTGAACAATAAAGTAACTCTAACATTGCCTTATCTCGAATATCAATTTTTGTTTTATTTTCAATACTATCCAATAATTTAAATAATTCTTGTTGCGTAAAATATTGTGGTAATTTTTTCTCACCTTTTGGTATTTGAATAGTTTCAAATAAATTTAGAATTTGATATTCTTCATTTAAAAACTTATAAAAACTTTTTAAACTAGAAATTTTTCTACTATAAGTTGCTGTAGTAAAATTTTCATTAAAATACGCCAAATAACTAGCAATATCATCTTTGGTAATATCCTTTAAAGCTTTATCAATTAATTTAAAATATTGTTTAATATCTAGTTTATAAGAATTAATTGTATTGTTACTGTAATCTAATTCAACTTGTAAATGTCTTAAAAATTCATTTAATAAGCGTTCATTACTCAAAATCATAATTTTGTACTACATCTATTATTTTACTAAATTTTTGTACTACTTGTGTCAAATATTTAGTAAATTCTACAGTTGAATTAGAATGAGTTAAATCAGATATTCCCCGAATTACAATTACTTTAGTTGCTAATTTATTACATACATTAACAATAGCAGTTGATTCCATCTCTACCGCATAAACATTTTCAAAATTATTTTCAAGTCTTACTTTAACATCTTTATTACTAATAAATTGATCGCCTGAAACAATTGTTCCAATATAAAAATTTAAGTCAAAATTTTTTAAACTCTGAAGTAACTTTTTATATTCTTGAATATTAGTTTTTAAATAAGTTTCATTTTGGGGAACTTGTCCTAGTTCATAATTAAAATCTGTTACATCTACATCATGATAGACCAATTTGTCCGCTATAACTAAATCTAAAATTTCTAAATTAGCATTTATGCCTCCAGCTGTTCCTAAATTAATTACTAAATCAGGTTTTAAGGCATTTATTAACATAGTTGTAGATATAGCAGCATTAACTTTACCAATTCCTGTATAAGAAAAGTATAATTCGTTTATTCCAGTATTATTTAAATAAATTTGATTATAAAATTCTGTTTTAACTTCTCGCTTATTTAAATCTTTAATAATTGGTAATAATTCATCTTCCATTGCCGTTAGTATTAAAATTTTCATTTTCTTCCTTTAAATTGTTTAAAATTGTAATCAGCTTTTATTTTTTTAAAAATAATTCTTTACTTGTTTGAGCTTCGGATTTTTCTTCTTCCATAAAGAAAATACTCCTTAGCGATATTTTAATGTTCGTTGCATTTCTCGTTTTAAATCTTTTTCTTTAATACTTTGACGTTTATCATGTAGTTTTTTACCTTTGGCTAAAGCAATTTCCACTTTTACATAGTTTTTTTTAAAATACATTGTTAAACAAATAATTGCATATCCTGTTTCTCTTGAACTTTCTTTTAATGAGATAATTTCTTTTTTATGTAATAATAATTTACGGGGTCTTATAGCATCATTTTCACTAACTTTATGAGCTTGTTTATACGCTGAAATATGAGCATTATATAAAAAAATTTCATTTTTTGAATTAACTTTAATAAAACTATCTTTTAAGTTTACCCGATTATCTCGAATAGATTTTATTTCATTGCCATTTAAAGCAATTCCTGCTTCATATTTTTTTAAGATTTCATAATCATGTCGAGCTTTTTTATTAGATGCAATTTTCATTAGTTCTCCTCTAATTTATTTATCTCTTTTTAGTTATTTTTTTAGCTTTATTCTTTTTTTTATTTTTCGCTTGCTTTTTATAATAATCATTTTTTGGACTTTTTGCTTTATTTTCTGATTTATATTTAAATTTTTTAGCGTTAGCTTTTCGATTATTATTTTTTTGACTTTTTTCTCTCTTTCTTTTATCTTGACGTCTTTTTAATTTTTCTTCTTCTGTTAACACCTCATAACCTGTTGGTAAAAAATCTACTAATCCTCTTACAAGATCTACTCCCAATACGCTAACTTGTATTTCTTGTCCAAAGGATAGAGTTGGTTCTTCTTCCATAAATTCTACTTGGTAAAGATTATGAGTTTTATAATTTTTTAAATCAGCAAATCTAATTAATCCTCGTATTGTATTATCAAGTTCTACAAAAATACCATAATCTTCAACTCCACTTACAACAGCTTTAAATTCTTGACCAATAAATTGTTGCATATATTTTGTTTTTTTACGATCTTCTATTTCTTGTTCTGCTTTAATTGCTGATACTTCCTTTTCACTACTATGTGCTGCTATTAATTTAATACTTTCTTTTTGATAAGCGGTTAATGTTTCCGCTTTAATATAAGTTTTTAATAAACGGTGTACTAATAAATCAGGATATCTTCTAATTGGCGAAGTAAAATGTGTATAATTATGTGAAGCTAAACCAAAATGTCCAATATTTTCTTCAGAATAAATTGCTTTTTGCATACTTCTTACAATTAATTTAGATAGTATTCTTTTAAAGGTAGTATCTTCCACTGAATCAAGTAATACTTTAAAATCTTCTGGTCGCAATTCTTCAAAATTAATATCTGTTTTAATATTTAGATGAACTAATAATTTTTGTAAATTTGCTAACTTATTAGTATTTGGTGTACCATGAACTCGATAAATAAAAGCTTCTTTTTTAGCCATTACATATTTTGTTACGCTTTCATTCGCAATAATCATGAATTCTTCAATTAATTTTTCACTGTCTTGACGATTTACTGGTACAATATCAATTATATTTTGGTTTTCATCTAATTTGAATTTAGCTTCAGTATCTTCTAAATTAAAAGAACCACGTTTAATGCGTTTATTATTTAAAATTTTTGCCAATTTATTCATTTCTTGTAAAATAGCATAAATATCAGCATACTTCTTGATTAATTCTTTATTATTTTCTTTTAACATATCATTTACTTCATTATAAGTTAAACGATACTTAGAATTAATTACACTATTATAGATTTTAGTTTCTTTGACAACCCCATGGTTAGTAATTAACATTTCACAAGTCATTGTTAATCTATCAACTCCAGCATGTAAAGAACAAATTCCATTAGAAATTTTTTTAGGAATCATTGGTACTACTCGATCAATAAAGTACACACTTGTTGCTCGTTCTTGAGCTTCTTTATTTAAATTACTTCCTTCAGTTAAATAATGTGAAACATCGGCAATGGAAACATATAAACGATAGTCATTCCCTTCTTTAATTAAAGAAATAGCATCATCTAAATCTTTGGAATCAGCTCCATCAATGGTAAAAAATATTTGTTCTTTTAAATTTATTCGTTCTTTTAATTCTTGCGGATTAATTTCTTCTTCAACTTTATCTAATTCAGCAATAGTTTCTTCAGCAAAGTTAACTTGAATATTATATTTATCTAAAATTAGTTTCATTTCTAAGTCTGGATCATTTTCATCAGCGATAATATTATGTAATGTAGTTATTACTTTATTACTTTTTAAAGCTTTTATTTTTACAGAAAAAATTGTTCCTATTTTAATTTGTTCCGCATCCATTCCTTGTAAAATAATTCTTTTATCAAGTTTGGGCTTTAATTCTATTATTTTATTGTCTGCTTCTTTTTTTACCACTAAATAAGCATTAGGACGCTCAATTAACTCAAGAATTTTGACCGCATCATTTTTACCACGAGCAAAACTTTGGATTGTTAAAACAATATCTTCATCAAAATACTCTTCAACTTGACTAACATACATATCATGATTATTTTTGTTAATTAAAAAGCCAAAGTTATTTTTTTTTTGTAATTTTCCTAAATATAATTTTTCTTTTTTTAATTTTTTTAAATAACCTTTTTTAGTTACAGTTGTTATTTTATTTTTAGATAATGTTAGTAGTAAAAATTTAATTTCTTTAGTAGGTTCTTCTTGTTCTATCAATTTTAGATCTTTATTATAGATATTACATAACTTCTCTAAAAGCTCTATATTCATATTTTACTCTCCTTTACATTATAAAAAAAAAGCTACTTTAAAGTAGCCTTTTTTAAATTTTCCCACTGACAACTAGTGCATAAACTAATGATAATGTAAAAAATAAAATTGTCAAAATTATTGTTGAACGATATAAAAATAATTCTGCTCCTCTTTTTTCTCTTTTTTCAACATCAGTAGCATCACCTATTAATCCTGATTTTTGAGAAGGCTGTAATATAATCGCAATAATAACTAAAACTGCTATTATGCATAAACTTATAATTAAAAATAGTTCCACTTTATCTCTCCTTTTCCTAAAATAATCAAATTTATACACCATTTGGAATACAAACTTGATTATTTTATTAATGGCGCCTCCGGATGGACTCGAACCAACGACCTGCCGGTTAACAGCCGGATGCTCTACCAACTGAGCTACAGAGGCACACACAAGAGTATTATAGCATATTCCAAAATAAAAGCAACAATTATTTTTTTATTTTCCAATTTTTTAATTATTTTATCACTTTAAAACTTTTCTACTCTAAATATTTTAAAGTATAATTTGGAGTTTCATAAACAATATTATCTTGATTTTTTACAAGTTTTTTAGTATCTTTAGTTTCAATTATATAACAATCTTGTGTACATTCTTCGACATTTATTAATGATGTATTTAATTCAAAAATTTGGTTTAAAATATTTCTTTGATTTTGAATATCTCTTTCTGTTATTTCTTCTTCGGCATCTTTAGATTTTTTATCTACTTCTTGAGATTTTTCTTCTTCAGTTTCAGAGGGGACTTCAGGATCAATAATTTGAATATTTGGTGAAACAAAATCGTAATTTACCAATTGTATAACATCGGCACTTCGGAGTTTGTAATCAATAAATGGTTCATTAAATTTATAAATCTCTTTACTTTGAATACCTACAAATACTACTAAAAATATAACAATTACTGCATAACTTTTTTTGTTAATTACAAAATTTTTAATTTTATATTCTCTTGCAAAAATTTTGTCAATAATAAAGATTAATCCTAATATAACAAATAAATAATAAGAAACAAATATAGTAATTCTTGTATAGGACATCATTCCAATCATTGCTCCTATAGTTTTATATAGTAAATGATTAACTACTAATATTCCTACAATTACATGTAATAATAATAATCTTTTATCTCTTTTATATGCTACATATAGACCTAGAACATATAATAGTGAAAAAAGGCCATTATTTAAGTAAAGATGATCCTTATTATACCAGAATGTAATATCTAAAGTTTGAGATATTATTGTTAATGTTATAATTGGAATTGTTACAAAAATAAATAAAATAAGCATTAATGTTAATATTAAATAAGTTACTAACGCCATTTTAAATAAATTTTTATCGGTCGTTTCTATTTTAGTTCTTTTATATACTATATATAACAATATTTCAACTACCAAAAATATTAACACATAAATTAAAGTTTTATTTATTAACACTTCTTTAGCAATCGTTGGCGTAGATTTAACTAGTATACATTCAGCTACAATCAAAATAGGTAGCAATAACATCATTACTTTACCTAAAAAGTCCCGTACTTGATATTTTTTATTAATAAATACCTCATATCCTAGATAAATAGGTAAGAAAAATAAGTATACATAAGTCATAGAAGAAGTCAGCCCTAGTCCTGCTAATAGTAATAATAGTAAAAATTTGTTAGACTTATAGCCTTTGTACAAGTAAATAAATAAAAATGGTA